>JAYVVA010000250.1:0-5939 GCA_043787435.1 Sphingomonadales bacterium
CCGTTGCCTCGCGGAGCCTCGCGCTGGAATGCGGGCTTGGGCAGCGATGCAGCCTTGGTCGCGAAATCAGTTGGCAATGGCGCAGTCTGAAGCTTGACCCCTGTCAGTTTCTCAATATCGCGCAGCCATCCTTTTTCTTCGCCGGCAACAAAGCTCACCGCAATGCCCGTCGCCCCGGCGCGGGCAGTGCGGCCGATGCGATGGACATATTGCTCGGGAACGTTTGGCAGATCGAAATTGAAAACATGGCTGACGCCCGACACGTCGATACCGCGGGCGGCGATGTCGGTCGCGACGAGGATCTTGATGTCACCCTTCTTGAACGCGTCGAGCGCGTCCATGCGCGCGTTTTGCGACTTGTTGCCATGGATCGCGGCCGAACGAATGCCAGCAGCAGCCAAGTGTTTCACAATGCGGTCAGCGCCGTGCTTGGTACGGCTGAACACCAACGCGCGTTCGATCGGCTCGTTCTTAAGCACGATCGTCAGCAGCGCCTGTTTTTCCGCCTGATTGACGAAAGTCGCGTACTGATCGACGCGTTCGGCAGTCGAGGCAACCGGTGTCACCGCAACGTGCACTGGATTGTTGAGGAAGCGGCTGCCAAGCTCTGCAATCGTTTTCGGCATCGTTGCCGAGAAGAAGAGCGACTGACGCTGCTTGGGCAGCAAGCGGTCGATTTGTTTCAGGGCGTGAATGAAGCCAAGGTCTAGCATCTGGTCGGCCTCGTCGAGAACAAAGATTTCGACATGGCGCAAATTGAGTGCGCGTTGCTCGATCAGGTCGATCAAGCGCCCCGGGGTTGCGACAAGAACGTCGAGGCCCGCGCCACACATCTTGATCTGGCGACCGATCGGCATGCCGCCAAACACGACACCGACCGACAGACGTTGACCCTTGCTGTAGTCTTCGAACGACTGCGCAATCTGGGCGGCGAGCTCGCGCGTCGGCGACAGCACCAGCATGCGGCACCCGCCCGGTGGACGGGGTTTGGGGTTAGCGTTCAGGCGCATGATACTGGGAAGCGCAAACGCGGCGGTTTTGCCTGTGCCGGTCTGCGCAATCCCACACAGGTCGCGGCCTTCTATCAAGGCAGGGATCGACTGGACTTGAATGGGTGTAGGCGTGTCATATCCCTTGGCCGCCAGCGCGGTTAGAATCTGAGGCGACAAGCCGAGGTCGGAAAAATTAGTCATGGATATACTTTCGAGTGCTCGCGCACGCGAATTCGCGCACCGAACGAGTGGGGTTGATGACAACCCGCGTGAAAAGGGAAGCCGATTGGCTGAGAGCGTCACGGGGTCGAGCCTGTCCGGAAATCCGGATAATCACGCTGGCCGACCTGCAAAGGCGATTGTCGCTTCGCTGCGCTGCAACACGATATGGCAGAAATGGCGAGGCACTTCAAGGCGCATTGTCAGGCGCACTGGATGGACTGGGTATTGCCGGGCTTCAGCCTGCGCAGCGTTCCCCTTCAACATCGCTGAGACTAAGCCGGCGAGTGGACCAATCCACCGCTGCTCGATCGGCCACTCGTCCGAAGAGGAGCTGAAAACACATCCAGCATATTCACCGGGTGATACCCCCGCCCGTAACCTTGCCCGGTCGTTACAAGTAACCGCGGTCGTCAGACAAACGGCAATATGCGCTACGAAGCAGGTGCCGTCAGGCGCTTAGCGACAGCTTTGACCCGCGCCTCTCGATCTCCCGCTACCCGTGCGATCATCGCGTGGTAGCGGGCGAGGGTTGCCGCATCAGCTTTTTCAGGCGAACCGCTATCGAAGGGCGGCGAGGGATCGTATTCGATGCTCAGCTGCACGAACTTGGCATAATCCTCGCCACGAATGGCTGCGGTTAACGCAAGTGCAAAGTCGATCCCTGCCGTCACGCCGCCTCCGGTCACCCGGTTGCGGTCGAAAACCGTCCGGTCCGCGACTGGTACTGCACCGAACCACGCAAGTTGATGTCGTGATGCCCAATGGCACGCAGCCCTGTAACCGGTGAGCAACCCTGCTGCTGCGAGGACGAGTGAGCCGGTGCACACACTGGTTACCCACGTCGCGTCGGCACCGATCTTGCGCACCCAGTCAAGCGTTTCGGTATCGTCCATCGCCCCCAAGGTCCCAAATCCTCCTGGAACGCACAGGATGTCGGTGCTGGTTATGCCAGCAAATGTTGCAGTCGGGAGCAAATCGAACCCAGCGTCTGTCGACACCGGGTCGCGCGTCTTGGCGACCAGATCGATCTTAGCGTTCCCCAGTCGTGATAACACCTGCGCCGGACCAGTCAGGTCAAGCTGCGTGACATTGGGAAACAGCAGGAAAGCGATGTGGATGGGTTCCATGGACTGTGCTCCTCGGCTAGGACGCCGCCGCTAATCGATCCGGCAGTATGGGACAAGCATGAGCGGATATCTTGCACACATCGTCGGGCGTCTGGCCGTGTTCACGACGGCCATCATCATTACGATGGGGTATCCGGGCATTGCGTTGCTGATGGCGATTGAGAGCGCGTGCATTCCGCTGCCTTCCGAGCTTATCATGCCTTTTGCGGGCTACCTTGTATCACAGGGCCATTTCAACCTGTTGTTGGTCGCAACGGCGGGCGCCATCGGTTGCAACCTCGGCTCGATTGTCGGCTATGAACTCGGGAAACGTGGCGGTCGACCGCTTGCGCTGAAATACGGCCGCATTATCCTTATCGACCCGGGAGACATCGACATGGCCGAGCGATTCTTTGCCAGATATGGCGACCGTGCCGTTCTTGTCGGCCGATTGTTGCCTGTGATCCGTACCTTCATCGCGTTCCCGGCAGGAGTCGCGCGGATGCCCTATCTGCGCTTCCATATCTTTACCTTTGTCGGCTCATGGCCGTGGTGCCTGGGGCTTGCCTGGCTAGGGATGAAGCTGGGCACGGCATGGGACCGAGATCCCCGGTTGAAAGCCGTGCTACATTCGCTGGATGTCGTGATCGTCGTTGTGGTTCTGGCAGCCGGTATCTGGTTCGTGTGGCATAAGCTGCGGCATGCGCGCCGCGCTTGAACTGGCTAGATGTCGGGTCTGGAAACATCGGGCAGCGTGGGTCCAGGTCTTCGTCGGCAACTATAAGCGCATCGGGGCGCTGAAGCACGCCAGCCATGCGCCTCGCAGATGAGCCGTTTCAGCGGTTAGCCCGAGACGACGTCGTGCTTGCAGCTGTTCGGAGGACCAATTTTCGCCGACCCTCTACATCTCCTGCCGCAGGGCATATTGAGTAAGATGCGGGGCCCGCACCTGTGGATATTGGGGGCGCGGTCGCCTCCCTGGCCGAGCGAGACACCGGCAAAGGGCCGATCGTGATTGCAAGGGCGGTAGAGTAAGTTGCGTACCGTTATTCTGCCGCCAACAGATCCTCTGCGCCGACCAGGTCTACCGACACCAGACGGCTGATACCCCTTTCAACCATGGTGACGCCGTACAACCGATGCATTCGCGCCATCGTGACAGCGTTATGAGTAACGATCAGGTAACGCGTGTCGGTCTTCGTCGTCATCAAGTCGAGCAGGTCGCAAAATCGTTCGACATTGGCATCGTCGAGTGGCGCGTCGACTTCATCAAGGACGCACAACGGCGCGGGGTTAGTTAAAAACAGCGCAAAGATCAGTGCGACTGCAGTCAATGCCTGCTCACCCCCAGACAGCAAGCTCAGGCTGGTCAGTTTCTTGCCTGGAGGTTGCGCCATGATCTCGAGACCGGCATCAAGAGGATCGTCGCTGTCGATCATCTCCAGATGCGCTTCGCCCCCGCTGAACAAGATACAAAACAAGTCACGGAAGTGTCCGTCGACCGCGTCGAAGGCGGCACGTAGTTTGACCCGCCCCTCGCGGTTCAGACTGCCGATCGAGCCGCGTAAGCGATGCGTGGCTTCGGTTAGTTCCGCCATCTCGGTGACATTGTGGTCGCGCGCAGCATCTAGTGCCGCGAGTTCTTGTTCGGCGACCAGATTGACTGGACCGAGCCGTTCGCGTTCGACGGTTAACGTCTCGAGGTGCTTCGACTCGGTCGTCACGTCTGCAACGGCCTTTGCGTCGAACCCCAGTTTCTCTGGAAGGATCGGTGGCGGACATTCGAAACGTTCGCTCGACACCCGACCCAATTCGACGCGACGTAATTCCTGATTTTCAGCGCGGGCGATCACGCCGGCGCGTTCTTCGCGGGCGGCGGCCAGAACTTCGCCGACGCGAGCGGCCTCGGCTTCGCGCTCGCGCAAGACACCCTCAGCTGTGCGTTCGGAGGTGAGCGCAGCTTCACTTAGCGCGATCGCATCCTCCGATATGTCAGCGGCCCGACGGACCGTACCGGCCGCGGCTTCGGGGGCATCCGCCAGTGCTTGAGCTTCAGCCTCGAGTGCGCCGGCCCTACGGGCCATGTCTTCCACCCGCTTCGAGGCCTTGCCGCTGCGCGCACGCCAGCTTTCGGCCTCGACTCCTGCTGCTGAGTTTCGAGCGCGATCGGCGTCGAGCGCCGCCTCGAGTGCGGCGAGCTGTGAGCGCGCAGCAATGACCGTTTCTCGCGCTGTTCGGGCGGCCATTTCGAGCACGGGGAGCTGCGGACCGTGGTCGTCGGCCGGCAGCGCCGTGCGGCGCGCCTCGACACCGGCGAGCTCGGCCAGAGACCCGGTAAGGTCCGCATCAAGCGTGGCGATCCGTTCGATGCTTCGCGCGTCCGCAGCGCTGGCGCGCTCGACGGCAGCTGCCGCCGTGTCGACTTCCCGCAGCGTCAAGCGGACCGCGGCATCGGCGGCATCGCGGGACGAGCGTGCAGCGCAGAGCTCCCGCGTCGCATTGTCGACAGCGGCGCGGCAGGTGTTCACGGACGCACGGGCAGCTTGGGCGATCGTTTGGGCGGCGGGCAGGGCCGCGTCAATCTCGATCAGGCGATTGCGTCGGACGAGACGTTCGGCATCGGCAGCGCCGGCTCCCTCGCTCACGAACCCGTCCCAACGGCGCAACTTGCCCCCTCGGGTGACGAGGCGTTGTCCGACCGCGAGTGTGCTGCCGTCATCATGATCGACGACCACGATCTGAGCCAGGCGACGTGCCAATTCGGCCGGTGCGGTGACGTAGTCGCAAAGCGGTGACCCGGCTGGCAATCGCGGATCAGTTGGTCCCATTTCCGCGCCCGTCCAGCGGCGCGTGGCGGTTGAGGCACTGCCTACGTCCGCCGCAAGGTCGTCGGCAAGTGCAGCGGCCAAGGCTGCCTCATACCCGTGCTTTGCGCTGACCAAGCCCAGCGCGCCCTTGGCCTCGCGGGCGGGCATGAGCGCGCGCGACTCACTCACGAGCGCTGCTGAAACCGCAGCTGTTTCGGACTCACCGCTCTGTGCGGCGGCAAGCTGGCCTGTCGCTGTTTCGCGCGTGGCTTCTGAAGCATCGAGTGTGGCGATGGATGTCGCAAGCTCGGTTTCAGCCGTTGCCATTCTGACTCGGACCGATGCTTGGTCGGCCTCTAGCCGAGCAAGCGAGCTAAGCCCGGTTCGCTCAGAAAGGGCGCGTGCCCGTTCACGTTCGGCGCGGTCAACTTGTCGGCGCGCCGCGTCAACTGCGGCATCTGCAACGCGAAGCTCGGCCCCGCGCTCGGCTGCCTGCGCCGTTGCCTTGGCGAGTGCCAGCTCTGCGTCGCGCGCGGACGTCTCGGTCGTGGCAACCTGGGCTGCGCGTTCGGCGCGTTCATTGTCGGCAGACGCAATGCGACCGAGCAGTGCATCTTTCTCGTCGGCGAGCCGCGCCAGTGCTTCTCCTGCGTCGTGGGCGAGTTCGCCTTCGCGGTCGCGGTCGGTTGCGAGGCGCTCGCGTTCTACCAACAGCGCAGCGATACGGGTTTCGATGGCACGCTGATCGCCCTCCGCGGCGGCGAGCGCATGGCGCGCGTCCGAACACGCGTCGCGCGCCGCTTGCGCTGCGC
>JAYVVA010000251.1:0-5823 GCA_043787435.1 Sphingomonadales bacterium
TCACTGAACGATTGTCGATGGTGAGACGCAATTCGACGCAGTGGTGTTCAGCAGCAAATGCGGCAAGCAATTGTGGCACGAAATACTTCGCTGTCGAAACTGCCCCAAGCCGAAGCGTCCCCTGCCCCACACCGCGGATCGCCGCCAGCTCATCCGTGAGCATCGCCAGCCGTTTTTCTATATCCTGGGCAGCTGCAACGAAAGTATGACTAGAACCGGTTGCCCGGAGGCCATCGCTCGTGCGGTCAAACAGAGGCGTACCCGTGGCGGCTACAGCCTGTTGGAGCTGGAGCGTCACCGTTTCCAACAGATGTGTGAACATTATTTTTGGCCATGGCCTCTACTCCTTGATCGCGCGGATCGCAGAGTTGCAGTTCGGCCATTTGCCAGCGGGATGCGTCGCGACGATCCACCCTAATCAAAGCAAGCCTCCCCAACGTGCGGCCAACCGGAACTGTGCGTCGCTCGAAAATTAAATCGTTACCCGCACTGCGAAGTCCCCACGAGGATCAGACGGGAACGCTTTGGCGTTCAGGCAATTGTATAACGCTACGTACCACGGAGAATATCATGGCTGACACCGACACCGCAGCACGCCCTGCTGCGGCAAAAGCAGGATCGAAATCCTCAACTGCCGTCGCAAAGCGAAACACTTCGTCGACCGTGACAAAATTTGCGCTCAGCGCTGTGAACACTCAGGTCGGTAGAGTGTCAAAGATCCTCAACGGCACCGCTGACGCGATCGACGAGATATTGAGTGGAAAGAATTCGCCGCTGCCTGATACCGCGAAGGGCGTTGCGACATCGACGTCCGCCAAGCTACGTGCACTCGCCGGCCGTGCGAACGAAGAGGAAGCAGCAAAGCTTATTGAAGGGTTGCAGCGTGTTGCGGCAAACCATCCGGCTGCGACCGCGGGCATTGGCGCAGCGCTCGGCGCCGCGCTCGGGCTCGCGCTGGCAAAACTGAGCAAAACCACGCCAACGAAGACAAAATAGCTGACATTCGACAACCATGCGTTTGATCCGCAGTCCGGAACATTTCTGATTGCCCCGGGTTAGACGTGATATTGGCTTTCCCGAGATAGCGGAGACGAAAAATGGCAAGTGCACCAGGCACACCCACCGGCAAGGCACGGGCTACCACTAGCAAACGTGCGATACCCAAGGTAGCGGCGGCATCGACAGCTCCGGCCAAGCTGGCGCCGGTCAAACGTCGTGCAGCAGCTCGACCGAAATTGTCGA
Source organism: Sphingomonadales bacterium (assembly GCA_043787435.1). Lineage (GTDB taxonomy): Bacteria > Pseudomonadota > Alphaproteobacteria > Sphingomonadales > Sphingomonadaceae > Sphingomonas_O. Next base: position 1,243 of record JAYVVA010000251.1, read on the forward strand.
CAATCCGAAAGTCTTCAGCAGTCGCCAAACTACCCCGGTGGGTGACCATCGGCGCGTCGATAACCGGTGCGGTTGTTGCTGTCGGCGCCACACTGTTTGCAACGCGCGCAGAATGGCTACCACGCGCTAAAAAGCTGGGCGAATGGATGGAGGGTACGCTCCAGGGACAACTGGAGAGTTTGAATGTTGTCAAATCGAAGGCTGTGGATGCAGCGTCGAAACTGACGGCGAGCGCGCCGAGCTTCGAGCACCCGGACGCAAACCGGTATTCGCCTGCTGAACATTCAACGGGTCAATAATCAAACCCACAGTCGGTTTCCGCCTGGGCCGAGCTCGTTTTCGAAAGCGAGCTCGCCCCTCACCGGTGCACGGCGTTTTGATTGAAAGATCATCCGTCTGCGCCGGCAATGTCCAGAGGTTCCGGCTCTCGGTCGGAGCGTACTAGGTACACGCTGACCTTAACGGCGTTCTAGAAACCTACCGAACTGCCTGCCAGACGTGAGAGTTAGGTTTTAATCTGGAGCCGAACTCCATCTGGCAGAGACCAGACAAAAATATCCAGGTAAAAGCTGAAATCGAAGCAAGACTGCTGGCTCTTTATCGATAAAGAACATATGACGAACATATGGCTCAAGTCGGCATTCGTCAAAAACTCGAAATTCTCGCCGATGCGGCAAAGTACGACGCATCCTGCGCCTCGTCGGGCACGATAAAACGCTCCTCGCAAGGGAGAGCAAAAGGAATTGGCTCGACGGAGGGGATGGGGATTTGTCACGCCTATGCACCAGACGGGCGTTGTATATCGCTGCTCAAAATCCTGCTGACCAACAGCTGCATTTTTGACTGCCATTATTGCATCAATCGCAAAAGCTCGAACGTGCGCCGCGCCCGGTTTACTGCAAAAGAAGTCGTCGATCTCACCCTCTCGTTTTACAAGCGGAATTACATCGAAGGTCTGTTCCTTTCCTCAGGCATAATCAGCAGTTCCAACTACACGATGGAGCAGCTTGTCGAAGTGGCGCGATCGCTTCGCGAAGAGCATGATTTTCGCGGGTATATTCATCTCAAGACGATTCCCGACGCCGATCAAGACCTCGTGGCGCAGGCCGGATTATATGCTGATCGGTTGTCGATCAATGTCGAGCTACCGACTGTGCCCGGACTGAAGCGGCTTGCCCCCGAAAAATCCGCCGCGCGGATCGAAAGCGCAATGGGAGAAATAAAGCATTCAATCGACGACGCGCGCGATGCTACGCGTCGCTTTAAATCGGCGCCGCATTATGCGCCGGCCGGTCAATCGACCCAGATGATCGTAGGAGCCGATGCGGCAACTGACGGTGATATTGTGCTTCGGTCAAGTGGACTTTACCAAAATTTCGGGATGCGCCGCGTCTATTATTCAGCGTTCAGTCCCATCCCCGATGCATCCGCGATCCTTCCTCTCAAACGGCCGCCACTGATGCGCGAGCATCGCCTCTACCAAGCAGACTGGCTGATGAGGTTTTACGGTTTTGCACCTGATGAAGTGATCGCCGCCACCGACGCAGGAATGCTGCCGCTCGATATGGACCCCAAACTGGCATGGGCGCTGAAATTTCGTGGATCTTTCCCGGTCGACATCAATCGTGCGCCAAAAGCGATGCTGCTGCGGGTACCAGGGCTTGGCACACGCGCCGTGGGCGCAATCCTCGCGAGCCGCAGGCATCGTCGTCTGCGCCTCGCCGATGTAGGTCGGCTGACAGTTTCCATCGCCAAGCTCAGACCGTTCATTGTGACCGAGGATTGGCGTCCGGTGGCGCTCGCCGACAAGGCTGATGTGAGTTCGCTCGTCATGCCCCGGCCCGAGCAGTTCGAGCTATTCGGATCTTGAAAAGCGATATGCACACGGTCGTGCTGAGTGAGCCCGATGATTTCGACGCGTGGCGCGACGCCGCAAGGTCGCTTATATTATTGCAGGTTCAACCCGGGAATGTGGTCTGGCAGGTGGGCAATGCGCGCGACCTGTTCACGAGCGCGCCAGCGCCCCAGTCGGCGGCTGGCGAGCTATGTGTGCCCCGTGAGTTTATTGATCTCGCAAGATCGGTAGTCTGCCACAGACACCCCGAGCGATTTTCGCGCCTTTACGCGTTGCTCCACCGTCTTCAGTCAAACCGCCGCGTGATCGACGATCGCGCCGACCCCATGGTTCGTCGTCTTGATGAAATGGCCAAGGCGGTCCGTCGCGACGTACACAAGATGCGCGCCTTCGTGCGATTTCGCGAGGTGGACAAGCGCTTTGTGGCTTGGTTCGAGCCGGATCATCATATCGTCGGGATGAACGCTGGCTTTTTTATACGCCGCTTTGCCAACATGCAGTGGTCAATCCTGACGCCTGAAATCTCGATTCATTGGAACGGCGAGACATTGAGCAAAAGCCAGGGCGCGACAAGGACAGATGCACCCTCGGGCGACCCGATCGAGGAAATGTGGAAAACATACTATGCCTCGATCTTTAATCCGGCCCGCGTCAAGATCAGTGCGATGACCAAGGAGATGCCTAAGAAATTCTGGAAAAATCTGCCGGAAACGGCGTTGGTCCCCGGCTTGATCGCAGCCGCACAGGCAAGGGAAGCCGCCATGATTACCCAAGCGCAGCACAACGCCACCGGAGCCACAGACGGCAAGACGGCATGGCGGGCGCTGCGCGAAGAGGCGTTCGCTTGCCAACGGTGCGACCTTCACAAATGCGCGACCCAGATGGTCTTCGGTGAAGGGCCAGTCGATGCAGAGATCATGTTCGTGGGCGAGCAGCCCGGTGATCAGGAAGATCAGGCGGGACGACCTTTCATAGGTCCCGCGGGACAGGTGTTCGACCGAGCCCTCATCGCAGCGGGCATTGATCGGGAGCGCACCTATGTCACCAACGCGGTCAAGCATTTCAAATTCGAGCAGCGCGGCAAACGTCGTATCCATTCGAAGCCGGGCGCAGGGGAGATTCAGGCCTGCCATTGGTGGATCGATCAAGAGCGTGCGATTGTAACTCCCAGGATAACGGTTGCCCTTGGCGCAACCGCAGCACGCAGCTTATTCGGAAAAACCATGACAGTCGGAACGTCGCGGAGCAAGCCGTTGAACCTTCCCGGCGGCGGCGAGGCGTGGGTCACCGTCCATCCGAGCTATCTGCTTCGCATCGATGACAAGACAATGGCGGAGGTGGAATATGCGAGGTTCGTTGACGATCTGACGATGATCAGACGACGGCTCGGCCTCGCAGAACGATGAACAATTCCAGCCTCAAGTCGACTTGAACGCCGCCCACTCTCCTACAGTCATCGTCGTCATGAATTTACAGCAGCGGCGGCGCAGCGCTCGCGAACGCGGGCAACGCGGCGGCTCTGTCGGCAAGTGTCGTCACGCGCGGGAATGGTGTCAGGTCAACGTTGAACCGCCGCGCGTTATACATTTGCGGCACGAGACACACATCGACAATGTCCGGCGTAGCACCACCGGCGAACTGCGTATCGGGTAACAGCTTTTCAAGCGTGGTGAACCCCTGCTCGACCCAATGCCTGTACCACGTGGCAATCGCAGTCTTGTCCTGTCCCATTTCGTGCTCGAGATATTGCAGGATGCGCAGGTTATTGATCGGATGGATGTCGCACATGATGGTTAATGCCATTTCCATGGCGCGCGCGCGGGCAACGGGATCGATCGGAATCGTGCGGGGATCGGGACAGATCGCGTCAAGATATTCGATGATTGCCAGACTCTGTCCGATGCGCAAGCCATCTATCTCCAGCGCGGGAACAAGTCCGGCCGGATTGATCGCCAGATAGTCGGGCGCGCGCTGCTCACCTTCGCGCAACACATAGTTGCGCTTCTCGTAAGACAATCCCTTGAGATTGAGGACGATCCGAACGCGAAAACTTGCCGACGAAACCGGGAAATCGTGAAGGATCATGCGAAAGCTGCTTCCTTGTTGCCAATCGTTACCTGCAAAGCCGGCAGACCGTCGATCGTCACGTCAATCACATCGCCAGTCACAACTGCGCCGACCCCGGCCGGGGTGCCAGTGAAGATCAGGTCTCCGGGCCGCAAGCGCTCGAACCGACTAACATAGGCAATCGTTTCGGCGCAGTCCCAGATCAAATCCGCGATATCTGCATCTTGCTTGACGTCGCCGTTTACGCACAGGCGTATGGCTGCATTCGAAACATGGCCGCCGTCGGCCACAGTGCGGATTGCGGCTATCGGCGCCGAAAAGGCGAAGTTCTTGCTCGTATCCCACGGCCGCCCCTTCTCACGTGCGTCGAGCTGCAGGTCGCGGCGCGTCATGTCGAGCCCGACCGCATAGCCAAAGACGAGATCGAGCGCGTTCTCCACGCGGACGTTTGCACCGTCCTTGCCGATTGCGATGACCAGCTCCGCCTCATATTGGTAATTCACTGATTCCGGCGGGTAGGGAATTGTTTGGCCGTTCGCTGCCAGCGCGTCGGCCCATTTAGTAAAGAAGAACGGTGATTCCCGACCTGGATCTTTGCCCATCTCACGAGCATGCGCTGCATAATTGCGACCAATGCAAAAAATGCGCCCAACCGGGAA
>JAYVVA010000252.1:0-3783 GCA_043787435.1 Sphingomonadales bacterium
CCGCGACGATTGCGTCGATCTCGACGGCGACGCCGAGCGGGAGTGCCGCTACCCCGACCGCGCTCCGGGCGTGGCGGCCAAGTTCGCCGAAAACCGCAACGATCAGGTCGGACGCGCCGTTGCCGACCTTCGGCTGGTCGGTGAAGTCAGGCGTACACGCTACGAAAATGCCAAGTTTGACAATGCGTTCGACGCGATCGAGATTGCCGAGGATCGACTTCATCTGGGCGATCAGCCCGACGGCGCACCGCGCCGCGGCGGCGGCACCCTCCTTGGTCGTCAGGTCGTCCCCGAGCTTGCCGCGGATCAGCGCGCCGTCGATGTCGAAGGGGATCTGTCCCGAAATGTGGAGCAGCCCGGCATGGACGACGCCGGGGACGTAATTGGCCGCGGGCGCGGCGGCGTGGGGCAGGGCGATGCCGAGGTCGGTCAGGCGTTGTTCGGGGGTCATGGCGTCACTCCGAGGGCAGTTTGCAGGACGGGCAGCGCTGACGGCCAGTCGTCGATCCGCGCGTCGGCGTCGAGGCTCGGCGGGATCAACGCATGGAGGCGCGGATCGGCGACCATGTGGAGGCGGAAAACCTCGGGCGCCTCGCGCTTGACCGAGCCGTGATGGGGCGGCAAATCATCGACGAAAGCGCCTGTTTTTGCGCCATATTCGTCCATCAGCGCGCGCACCGGGCGGCCCTTGGGCCCGTTGTTGGTGACGACGCGGTACGGCATCCCGAAGCGCGCGAGCTCGCTGGTGCGGAGCGCGTTGTGGCGGTCGTTGACGTTGGTCAGGATGACGATGTCGCAGTGTTTCGCCAGCGCCGCCAGCGCCGCCGCCGCGCCGGGGGCAGGGAACTGGGTCGGCATATGGGTGTCGAAGAATCCATTGAGCAGCGGCATGAATTTCTCCGGCTCGACCGCCGAGCCGTCGCTCCTGCGGATATTGCCCGATAGCGCGAAGCTGTCGAGGTGGAGCGCGAGGTCGTGCTCGGCAGCAAGATAGTCGCCGAACGGGCCGACGAAATGGAGCAGAACCTCGTCGCAGTCGCAGATCAGCAGCGGCCGGGTCATGCCGCGAGGGTCCGCTGCGCCGCGGCCAGCGCCGCCGGCGGAACGTCGAGCGCCGCCGCCGTCTCGACGAGGCTCGGCTCGTGGCCGGCAAGAAAGTCGAGCAGGGCCAAAAGAACCGCATCGGTTCCCGCGCGCGCCCTCAGCGTCGCACTGTCGAGCCCGGTCAAATCGAGAAAACGCGGTCCAAGCGCGGGATCTCCGGCGACGAATCCCAGCGCGCGCAACGCCAGTGTCACCGCCGCGTCGCGGCCTGCAGGACCTTTGCCATTTACCAACATTCCGACTGCTCTAGCGGGCGCGTCGGTACCGCGTCGAGCGCAATACAACGCGCGATCGGCTTTGCTTTCAGGAATTCCCGCTAGGACCGCCATTTTAACGCTTTCGACAGGGATATCCATTATCTAAATTTGTCCATCGGCGGCGCGGGGTTTCAGCGCGGGGCAACGAGAGTGCTTAGGGGGTCGATTGACGCGTCGTATCGGAATTCTCGCATCGCCGGAAGATTTTGCGCTGTTCGAGCGTATTCTCGCCGCCGAAGCCACGATCGTCCGTCTCGCTGATTGTGCGGCGATTGCGGCCGTTTACCCGGACGACTTCGCACTTTTGATTCTCTCACCGCGGGGCGACTGGTGGTCAGGACTGCCTGACGCGATCGGGCTTGGGGCAGCGGTGGCGAGCCTCCCGGCGACGGCGTTTGCCATGGTCCCGCGTGGCGACTCAGCAGCGCTGGCTCTTGCGTTCGAGAGTGGCATCGCCGATTGCGCCAGCTATCCGATCGACCCCGACGAGGTCCGCATCCGGGTACGCGCGTTGCTCCGGCGCAAGGCTGCGGCCGATCAGTTACGGGCCGACGCTGCCGAGGTGCGGCGGATCGCGCACACCGATCCGGTTACCGGCCTGTGGAACCGGCACTATCTCGACAGCGAACTTGCAGCGACAATCGCGTATGCGGCCGCCGCGGCGCGACCATTGTCCCTGCTCATGATCGACATCGACCGGTTCAAGCCAATCAACGACAAGCATGGTCATGCCATCGGCGACAAGGTGCTGCGGGCGGTCGCCACGCGGCTCAGCGGCGGGATTCGTGCCATCGACACACTTGCGCGGTTCGGGGGTGACGAACTCGTCCTGGTTATGCCGGATACGGGAATCGATGTCGCGCTAAATGTTGCGGAACGGCTTCGTAGCCTCGTTGCCGAGGGGACGACCGAAGTGCCGTTCAGGGTCACGATCAGCATTGGCGTCGCCGAACTCGATCGCGAACAGCCGGCAACTGCGCTGCTGGCAAAAGCCGATGCGGCGCTCTACACCGCGAAAATCGGCGGAAGAAACCGTGTCGCCGAAGCGTCCTAACCTGTCTTATTTATGACGCTTGTTGGATGAGCCCGAGATCAGGGTTTCGCGGGCTGGTGGGGGGATTTTGACGCGGGTGTTGCTGGCGCCTTTTGTGCGCGTTGATCTGAGCTTGCGGGTTGCGGTTTCGGGGGTTTGATCTGCGGCACGGCCGCGCCGGCTACGGGCTGGCGGTGCGCAGCGTAATGGCTGCGGCTTTGAAGATCGCGGCATCGGGACAGGCGCTGGCAAAGGCGATGCGGATGCGACTGGCGGTCTCGACAACGCGGGCGGCGACCTTGATCAGCTGGGCCCGCAGCGTCGCGAACTCGGCGGTGCGTAGCGCGGTGGTTGCCGGGATGGCCTGGCGCAGCTTCCACATCAGCCAGTAGGCAGCGGTGTGGAGAATCAGCCGCATCTGGTTGGCGTTGGCAGAGCGGCACGAGGTGCGGTCGCTTTTGAGCTGCGCCTTGTGGAGCTTGATCAGGTTCTCGGCCTGGCCGCGGGCGCAGTACAGCGTGTCGTAAATCCGCTCGGCACTGCCATCCTTGAGCGAGGTGACGACGAAGCGGATGTCGAGCCCCAGCGTGCTGGCCTCGATCCGCGCCACCACCCGGCGTTTGTCGGTTCCCCAGGATTTGGCGGCGTAACGGGTCTCGGCGTAACGGCGAAGTTCGACCAGTTTGCGCTCTGCCCGGTCGGTGGCGCAGGCATCGCCCTGGGTCACGATGACCGGATCGGAATGCAGCATGCGGTTGCCGGGGAGGCCGAACACAAAGTCGATGCCGTTCGCCTCGCACCACGCCATGATTTCGGGGCGCCCGTAATGGCCATCGCCGCGCAGGGTAATACAGGTATCGGGCCAGTGACGGCGGATACGCCGGATCAGCCGCCGGATATGCCCGGCCATCTCGGTGCCCGAAGGCGTCTTGCCGGCCCGCAGCAACATCGCCACCGGCCTGCCGGTCGCTGTGTCGTAGACATGGATGGGCAGGAAGCAGCGCTCCCCATAGTGACCATTCCAGAACGATAGCTGCTGGCCGCCGTGGACGACGTCGACCGTCTCGTCGATGTCGAGTGTCACCGTTGCGGGCGGCGCGAAGTAACTCGCGCAGTAGATATCGACCAACGTGCCCGTGAGCCGGACCAGTTCGCGCGTGGTCGGGACATTCTCCCAGCGGCTCATCGTTGGTTGGCTCGCCAGGCCAACACGCCCACCGGGCAGCTTGCCCAGCGCCAGCTTGAAGCCTGGATCATGACGCAGCGTATCGAGGTCGTCGGCGTCCTCATAGCCGCAAGCAATCGCCAGCATGCGGGCGCGCAAAATGTCGTCGACATCATGGATGACACGGCTCTGGTCGCGCCGATCGGCAATGCAGGTGGCCAGCG
>JAYVVA010000253.1:0-4988 GCA_043787435.1 Sphingomonadales bacterium
ATCTTCCACGTTCCGAAGCGACAGCGGAAACCGGATACACAGCATCACCGCTTCGCGGATCAGCTCGGGTGCCGAGCGGAAATACCGAAACGGACTGGCGGGCTTCGCCCTCGATCTGCGGCGCATCTCAGCCAACCACCAGTACCAGGCCCGACTTGCCACATCCCTTTGACAGGACCGTTCGCGCAAAGGCGCGCATTTGCTCAACCCACGTCCGGACAGTCCACCCCGATCCAAAAGCACCGACTAGCATCTTCACCCCCGATAACCGCCACATCCGCACCGATGCGCCCTGGCCAAACGACGAGAGGAATGATTCCACCGTTCATTCCCCATCAATTACAAATGCGTGGTGTTCGGGTGATCTGGCCAGATTTGTGAAAATAAACTTCACTGCGAAAATTTCCAAACATAGGCGGCGCGCAAGGCCCCGCTTAATGACCGCAACTTCGTTGCCCTTGCCTGACGCGGAAACGCCCCATCGAGCGTCGAAGATTCGCCTTACCTGATCGGCAGTGGCGAGGGTCTTGTCAGGTTAAATCGGCTGACGCGAGCTGATGCAGCTTTCCGCTTGTGTCAGGCCGCCGCGATGGCCGCGGTCCAGGCGTCATTCGCCGCGTTCCGGGGAGTTCGGAGAGTCGATCGGCATGATCAGATGACGCTGGACGTTAAAGCTGTTGTGGCCGGGACCATGGGTGGCAACGAATCGCTGGGCTTGACCCTGAGATTTGAACCGCTGCATTTTTCGCTCTCGCTGGCTGATAGGCAGGTGAAAGTTTTCCACCCGGTTATTGTCTCGTAATCGCTGCGGTTTATGACGATCTACGCAGCCCAGGATCGTCAGTGCAGCCCGATACGACGACAGACCGTCAGTGACGATCTCCTCCGGTCGAACGCCTTAGTTCTTCAGCAACTTACGAAGCAGTTTGAGTGCCGAGGCCTTGTTGCGACGCTTCTGGACAAGGACATCGAGGCCTCGCCTTCGTTGTCGACCAACGCCACATTCACATTCGCTGGCCGCGGATCTTCACCATCATCTCGTCCAGATGCCACCGCCCGGTGGGCACCACGCGTCGGCGTTTCAAATTGCTCGCAAGCGGCGGTCCGAACTTGATCGTCCAGCATCGATCGTCTCGTAGCTGGCGTCGATCCCCCGCTCGGCCAGCAAATCTTCGACGTCCCGCAAACACATCGTCAACCGGAAATAGAGCCACACGGCGTGGCAAATTACGTCAGCCGGAAAACGGGTGTCGCTTGTAGGCAATCAATCTCGACTCTTGCCTCCCTCGGAGTGCAGGCCCCACTAGCGGAGCCGGGTTAGCGTTTGCCTGACAGCACCAACTGACGAGGGGGCCATGGGATTGTCCGTCGTCGTACCCCTTGTTGCTAAATGTCCAGACCGTTGAAATTCTGGTCACGGCGCCGAAAATTATCTTGTTCTGCTTTCCACGCGACAAGCGACGTTCACTGCGGGCAGCCCGCAAGGCCCCGCTTGATCGCAGCAACCTCGTCACCCTTGTCCGACTTGGAGATTCCCCATCTCGCGTCGAAGGTGCGCCATGCACGGTCGGCAGTGGTCAGCCACGCGCACGCCTCTTGCGGCTTGCTCTGACGGCGCTCCAGGTCGGCGGTCGCCCCGATCGAGCGCGCATAGGCGCGGAAGAGCGCGGCGTCGTCGGGGAAGCGCCTCAACAAAGCGAGGTACGCCGCGCGCGTATCGAGGATCAGCCGGTCAGCCTCGTCCAGGCGGCCCAGCTTGACAAGCCCGCTGGCCAGATCGCCGGCATAAGACAAACGGCGCCGCTGCGCCTCCATGTCATTGGGATCGCGGGCGCTGAGCGCCGCTGCGAGACCATAGCCGTATCGCAACGTCGCCACACCTGCCGGCGCGTGCCCTTGTTCGATCTGGGTAGTGCCCAGCGTCAGTACGATATTGGCCATGCGGATTGCGATGCTCGGCTGCTCGGGGTTCATTCCGTAGCGGGACTGCAACAGGGCCAGTCCTTGGCTCGAAGCGGCCACTGAAGCGTCGAGATGATGGGCGTAATATTCTGCCTCGCCAATCATCCTCAATGTTAGGCTCTGCTTAAGCAGCACCTCGTTCGGCATCGCGGCCGATCCTTGGCGCAGCTTGGACCGTGCCAGTTCGGAGCGCAGCAGCGGAAGCGATTCCGCAGTGCGATCAAGCCAGGTGAGCGCGTCGCCCTGAACGATTCTAGCCCACCATAATGTATCTCGGGCAGCAGGCTCGCCAGGATCATGATGTGCGGGCGTGACCAATGCCGCGGCAGACTCGGCGAGTTCAAGAGCTTTTTTGGGGTTGTGGTCGCCATAAATATTGGCATTGACGAGCCTGATCCTCACCTTAGCCAGCTCTATGGCTACGTCAGCGCGCTGCGGCTGACGACCGTGCATATCGGTCAGGATAGCATCGGCGCGCCGGATGTTTCCAAGCGCAGCGCGCGACTGGCCTAAATTGGAGTTGCCATAAATGCCTTGGACCTCGGCCAGCCGCGCATAGCCCTTGGCCAGATCGAGGCGGATGTCCGACTTCGTGTCGACGTCGGCGTTTAGCTGGTTCAGGTTGCGCTGGCTGACTTGCGCGATCCGCTCGCGGGCGGTCACCGTCCGGGGAATGTTGGTCAGCGTATCATAGAGGTCGAACAGCATGTAGTTCGCCATCGCGCGAGCCTGTACGAACCGTGTATCCGCCTTGCGCCGTTCGGCCTCTGCGCGCGTGTAACTAACGCCGGCGATGATCGTTAGCGCGGCCAGGACGATGAAGGCGGCTACCACCGCCCAGTTCCGCCGGACGTATTTTCGCGCGATATACCATGGCGTGCGCGGTGCCGCCCGCACGGGGTAGCGCTTGGCCCAGCGATCGAGATCCGCCACGAGCTCAGGTACGCTGCCATAGCGCGCCGCTGCATCATCGGCGCTCGCTTTGGCGGCTATCGCGGTTAGGTCACGGTCATTCGCGTCGGCGGTCACTTGCCCCAACAACCGGCCGAGCGCGAACGCGTCGTCGGGGATCGACGGCGGCTCACCGCGCAACCGGGAGGGGCTGGCGAAGCTGCTCGTTACCGCGCCGGTCAGGCGGAAGACATTGAGCGAGTCGGTCACGAGCCGCGCGATGCCGAAGTCCAGCAACCGCACCCGGCCTCCGCGATCGACAAGGATATTGCTCGGCTTCAGGTCGCCATGGGCGATCAGCCGGCCATGCGCATAGCCCACCGCGTCGAGCACTTGCCGGAACAAGCCGATCCGCTGATCGAGCGGCAGCGGCGTGCTCCCTTCGTCAAATGCGACGCCGTCCACATACTCCATAACCAGGCACGCCCGGCCGTCGGCCGTCGTCCCGCCATCGATGAGCCGGGCAATGTTTGGATGCTCCAGCCCAGCCAGCATCCGCCGTTCGTTCTCGAAGGCCTCGCCGCCGCGGACCTGGAGATGCGGCTGAATGAGCTTGATTGCGACGATCTGGTCGAACAAGCCGTCATCGCGTTCGCCGCGCCAGACCTCGCCCATGCCACCGCGGCCAATCAAGCCGACGATCCGGAACGGGCCGAAGCGCTCGGGTGGATCGAGCGACGTTGCCGTCCCCACGCCCGGAAGTTCGGTCGGCATTGCAGCGACCACGGAAGACATCGAGGTAATCTTGCGCACGCGTGCGACGACGGCAGGGTTCTCGTTCGCTAATAATCCAGCCTGAAGGTCTAGTTCATGGGGAGCGACGAGCTCTTCGAGGACCGCCAGCGCACGGCGTTCGATCTCGGACGCTGTCAGTTTCGTCACCGGGTTGTGCCCGAACGCCATACTACGTTAGTTCGTATCCCTCGCCGCATCACCCTATTGTCCCCAACTCATTTCGGCAAAGCCGCCGTACCAAGCAGATGCCTCGATCGGTTGGGGCTCCTTAGGCTAATGCGCGCTGGCGCGGAAAGCTGGCCACTTGGCCCGCCTCTTCGCTGCTGATGTGTTCGAGAAGCCACAGCCGTGCCGCTTGCCACCGTCGCGTGACCGTGCGCTGCGACAAGTCCGTGGCGGCGACGACCTCGGCGAGCGACAGCCCGAGCATGAATCGCAATTCGACAACCTTGGCATGCTCGGGGGAATGATCAGCAAGCGTGGCCAGGGCTCGGTCGAGCGCCTCAAGATCGATCATCTTGTCGGCGCCGTCATCAGGCAGGACAGTTATCATCGGTAACGGCTGGCGCTTGTTCGCCATGGTCTTGCGCGCTTCGTCGATGAGGACCTGTCGCATCGTTCGGGCGGCGAGTGCCAGCATATGCCCCTGATCCGACACGCAATCAAGCTTCGAGCGCAGCAACCGGATCGCAGCCTCATTTGCAAGCTCGGTCGGTTGCAGGAGACGGGCCATCGCGTCGTGCGCCATTAGTCGACGCGCCATACGCCGCATATCTGTGTAGCACGCCGCCAGCAGCGCCTCCGGGATGGCGACTACGGCTTGGTCTTCCTGGTGGAGCATCCTATCCCCCGGCAAAAGAGTTTGTCGATCGAGCCGACAAAAAACGCGATAGCACGATCGAGCTCACATAGTGAGAGGGTACTGTCAGCCGGATGCGCACAGGTCTCTCCACGATGGATGTTGATCTTTGATTTTGGCATTTAGCAGGCGAGCGTCTGCCACTCGGCCAGTGCAGCCGATCGTCGTTCCTTGAAGGTTTGCCGATCAACGATGTGGCGTTCGAGATTGAAGTGAAGAGCTGGCTCGGTTTGTTTGAACAGACCCGCACGATTTATAAGTGGAACGTCTGCCGGTGATCAGGCCGCTGTGAGAAGCGGCTGGTTGAAGTAGGCCTGATCCGGGGTCTGTCGGTCAAGCGAAGAGTGCGGCCGGGATCCGTTGTAAAAGTTCAGGTACCGGCCAAGCGACGTGCGCGCCTCTGGGACTGACGCATAGGCGTGGAGATAGACCTCCTCGTATTTTACCGAGCGCCACAGGCGCTCAACAATCACATTGTCCC
>JAYVVA010000254.1:0-1852 GCA_043787435.1 Sphingomonadales bacterium
ATGCGGAGATCCACGAACTCGCTGGCTTCTACATGAAACGGGGTGTGGATTCGGCAACCGCCGACACCGTCGCACGGCAGTTGATGGCCAAGGACGCGCTCGCGGCCCATGCCCATGACGAACTTGGCATATCCGAGATGACGACGGCGCGCCCGATCCAGGCCGCGCTTACCTCCGCCGGGACTTTCACTGCCGGTGCCGCGCTACCGCTGGCGATCGTTTTTTTGGCGCCAACAAACTCGCTCGTCATGATCGAAGCGATCGCATCGCTATTATTCCTCGCATTGCTGGGCGGCGTCGGAGCGCGGGCGGGTGGCGCACCGGTCTGGGTCGCAACGATCCGTGTCACCTTCTGGGGCGCGCTAGCTATGGCCCTGACAGCCGGGATCGGCCTGTTGGTCGGAACGGCGGTATGAGCAATCGCGTCGCTGACAGTTCGCCCAAACGCTGGTTCGGGTGATTGCGCTCGTGCTTCTCGGGATTATTTTCGTCGCGCTGCTGGCCTAGGTCATCGATGTGATCACATTTGCGGCACTTCGCGGCAAGCCGCCGTCGGTCGAACCTGGACAGCTCCGCTCGGTTCCAGATGCGGCCTGAACTGGCCTGCGCGCTTTTCGCGTTCGATCGCGCGACGACGAAGATGACGCGCTTAGCCAGACTTCCTGCTATCTCGTGCCGGTCGATCAACAACTGCTTGCCCCATACCGGGCTGACCAGTTTCTGACGTTACAATTCGAGTTGCCCGACGCGTTGGGCGAAGTTCGACTGGTCACGCGCTGCTATTTGCTGTCCGATCGTAACGATCTTGCCCCGTCGCACGTCTCTCTTGACGCTGAGTCAATGCTGCCAAGCTAATTTGCTGGGCAAGCCATTTCTGTTCGAATGCCATCGGACTGGTATAACCCAGCGTCGAATGAAGCCGTCGATGGTTGTAGAAGGTGATCCAGTCCATCACCTCGCCCTTGGCCTGACGCCGTGTGTCGAAGCGCATGCCATCGAGCCGCTCGACCTTTAGCGAGCCAAACAGCGTCTCGGTCACGGCGTTGTCCCAGCAATCGCCCTTGCGGCTCATCGAGCTGATTATCCTGAACGCAGCGATGAGCTTGCGGTAATCTTCGCTGGCATAATGGCTACCACGATCCGAATGGAAGATCATGCCCGGCGCGGGACGGCGCCGAAACCAGGCCATGCGCAACGCATCCATCACCAGCGTCGGTGTCATGCTCTGGCCCATCGCAAAGCCGACCACCTGCCGGTTGAACAGGTCGATCACTACGGCAAGGTAAAGCCAGCCCTCTTCGGTCCAGATGTAGGGGATGTCGCCCGTCCAGACCTTGTTCGGTGCATCCACGGTGAAGTTGTGCACCAGCAGGTTCGGCGCCACCGGCAGATCATGCGCGCTGTTCGTGGTTGCCTTGAACCGACGCTTGCCACGGGCATGCAGGCCGCAGGCCTTCATCATTTTGCGCACGCGCTCCTTGCCTGCCCGGATGCCACGTGCGGCAAGCTCACGCCATATCCTGGGCCAACCATAGGCTCCCTTCATCTCGGTGAAGACCGCTTTGATGTGAACCGCCAGCGCCGTGTCGCTGAGCCGGCGGTTTGGCTGGTACGGCTCGACATCCGCGGCTTGGCGTAATCGGTGCTGGTGCTAGCCGCTGGCGCTGACCTGCAAGACGCGGCACTGGACCACGACAGGCCAGATACCGCGATGTCGCTCGATAAAGGCGTACCTCACCGCGACTCCCTCGCGAAGTACACCGTCGCTTTTTTTAAGATGTCGCGCTCCATGCGCACCCGCGACAACTCCGCCTTCAGCCGCGCAATCTCCATCTGTTCGGCGGTCAGATCC
>JAYVVA010000255.1:0-4277 GCA_043787435.1 Sphingomonadales bacterium
GAAATGGGCATGGCAAACTCCTTGCGTTCGCCACCTTGAATCAGTCCCAAACAAACTCCGCAACCCCCCGCGAGTCATCATCTCCAACTTCTGGTATAATGCGCGGTCATCCGCCCGTAACTGCGGTTGATCTCGGGATCGTAAAACGACGCCTTGTTCATCCCGCTTTTCAAATGATCGGGCACAAGAAGACGGGTCACGCCGCTAAGGTGCCCGAACAGCCGGACGTGCGAGCCGATCCAGTCCGGCAAGGTCTGCGACCAGGTCACTTCGGCAAACGTGTAGTTCGACGCCCCCAGCACAGCGACGAAGATCTCCGCCATCCGGACTAAACCGGTCGTTGCATCGATGATCTCCAGCCGCTTGCCAGAGTAATCGACAAACACCTTGTCGCCCGCCACATGATGTTGCCGCATCACCGGCGACAACCGCTGCTCAAACGCCCTCAGCAATTCGCAAAACCTCGAGTAGCCATAACCGCCAGGCCAGGTCTGCCGATACTCGTCCAACAAAATCACCATCGTCACCGCCGGGCGCCTCAGTTCACGCACCAGTGCCCCCCAGTCAGGCTCCGGGCGCTTGCGCACGCCAGCACCAAACCCGCCGCCAGCACGCGCAAACAGACGCGCCTCCAGCACCTCGTCGGTCAGATCATCAGGCAGCGGCCATGATAGCTTCGCCGCAACCGCCCGCTTCAAAGCGTCCTGGACCGTGCTGCGCGCCAAACCCACCGCACGCGTGATCTCGCGCGCCGATAAACCCTCGTGATGCAAGCGCATGATGCGCCGTAAATGTCGCATGGTCAGCATTCTCCTGGCCGGCATCAAGCCCTCCTGCTCTCGTTCAAAGGACCAGGCTCTTGCCTCAGCTGCTGACCCGCACAGGTGCCCTAAATTGGCCCAACCAGCTGGCCGGGTTCGCGTCGGAACACTGGCCGGCTTCGCGTCGGAGACGGGGCCGACTTCAGACCGGAAGGGTGGCCGGCTTCGCGTCGGAATCCATGGCTGGCTTCAATCGGAATTCGCAACGTGCGGGATCGGCTTTGAAGCTGGACAGATCGACAAGCATATAATCAGTATTGAAGGACGCCATTTCGAGAGCTGTCGGGCGGACCAGCATCGTCCGCGCGAAATGCGAATGCCAAGCTTGCTCGGTTACGACACGAACACCGACACGGTATGCTGGTTGCGATCCGCCGAATAGGTCCGGGACGAACAGGTCGTCTAGTGCAGCGATATGCTTGAAAAAATCCTCTTGCAGAGCAGCAAAACCGTGTTTGCTCATCGGTTTGTTGGTTGTGCGCCGCCAGACATCCTCGATCGTGACAAGGTCACGAACGATGAACTTGTCCTTAGCCAAACGCCCCGTATGCCGACCGGTTGTGACGACCAACACACCGTGCTCACTGAACTTACCCTCGCCGCGCGCGAGGGCCATTTCAATCAGCTTGCCACCGTCGAGATTGAGGTAAACATTTCCACCTGGCCTCACTGCGAACTCGGAAAACCGAGCCCTTTTTGACATGGATGTTGCCTTCAAATTTCTGTTTTACGACGCGGGAATTTCAACGATAATTTCGTGTCGAAAGTGACTGGGTCAGAAAAGCGATCGGCATCTTCAAGGGCGCTGCCGATCTCGAACATGAGGACGGCAGCTTCGGCTGCGGACAACGTGAGATCGGGCAGACAATCTGATCCCCTGAAGGATAAAACAATCTCGCGCTGACCCGTCTGGGAAGGAACCAAGTGCATTTTTGCACTGACACGAGGCTTCATCTGCGATCCCTTCTTGGATCAGAATTACTGACCGAATCGGCCATGCGAGATAGCAAGGTCATCAGTTCAGCAGCCGACCCACCGGATCGGTGTGACGTGCTGCCCCCTTCAACGAGTTACCGATGTCGAGCATCAGTTGAGCCGCATCGCGCACCGAAAGAACGAGCTCGACGGGTCCGTCCGGGGTTTGAAGTTTGAGTTCGACAAGATCAGTCTTTTGGCCAGATTGATGATGCACGCCACCGACAGACTCGATCAACAGCGGGGCTGTGATGGGCGAGCAACGCTTTTTGCCGGCATTAAGCGCATTCTGCCTTTCGTGGGCACGCCCGCCAGCAAGCGTAACGCCCAGAAACAACCCAAGCAGAATGATCGAAATTATGACGATCGCGACGATCATCACAGACATTCTCCCCACGGTCGCCGCGCGGTCTGGGTGGAAGACATGGCTCGTCCAGATAAGGTTCGGGCGTTGCAGAATCTGAGCCAAGGAAGAGAAATTGGCATGAAGCATGTATACACAATAATTATGCACTGTTAAGACTGATATTTGACGTTTAATATATCAGGAATCTGAAATGATCACTTCGCATCAGATGCGCGCCGCGCGAGCGCTCCTCGGTATCGACCAACGCCAACTTGCAGATACTGCGGGCCTTTCACTTCCGACAGTTCAGCGCATGGAAGCATCTGGCGGGCAAGTTCGTGGAGTCGTCGATACACTGGTCAAGGTAATCCGCGCGCTTGAAGGCGCCGGCATTGAGCTCATCGGTGAAAATGCGTTCAGCACCGGCACCGGACGGGGCGTGCGGCTGCGCGAAAGTGTCACTGGCCGAGCTCGCGGAGCGACGCCGTCAATGCTGTTCGACCAGGCAGAGCCCGCTCCCGCCGCTATCGAGCCTTGGTAGACAGCGATGCTTACATTTACACCGAAGTTGTTGACGACCTTACGTGACGGTTATGACCGAAAGACCCTACGCGCAGACGCAATTGCGGGTCTGACCGTAGCCATTGTCGCACTACCATTGGCGATGGCGCTTGGCATTGCCAGCGGAGCCTCACCCGACAAAGGGCTGATCACCGCCGTCATCGCCGGCTTTTTGATTTCAGCGCTCGGTGGCTCCCGTGTCCAGGTAGGCGGACCCACTGGCGCATTTGTTGTTGTAGTTTTCAACGTCATCGCCAAGCACGGCTATGATGGACTGCTGTTGGCAACGCTGTTGGCAGGCGTGATCCTGATAGCTGCTGGTGTCGCCAAATTGGGCCAGATGATAAAGTTCATCCCTCACCCGGTCGTCACAGGGTTTACTGCAGGTATCGCGGTCATCATTGCCTCTAGCCAAGTGAAGGACTTTCTAGGTCTATCGCTTACGTCGGTTCCCGCCGACTTCCTGCCAAAATGGCAGGCATATTTTGGCGTGATGGGAACGGCCCAGCTGATGACGGTTTGTGTCGGCGTGAGTGCGCTGGCCACGATTGTCATACTGCGCAAAGTAGCGCCAAGATGGCCCGGCTTCCTGATCGCCGTCGTGCTCGCGTCGGTTGTCGTTGCGGTTCTGAAATTGCCGGTTGATACGGTCGGGTCGCGCTTTCCGCATATGCCGGCGGGCCTTCCGCAGCCATCATTGCCCGACTTCTCCTTTGCCAAGGTTCGAGAGGTGCTGCCCTCAGCTTTCACCATCGCCTTCCTTGCCGGGATTGAAGCACTGCTGTCGGCTGTAGTCGCAGACGGAATGGTCGGCACGCGTCACCGATCGAACCAAGAGCTGATCGGCCAGGGTGTCGCAAACATTGCATCGGCAATGTTTGGCGGTTTACCGGCCACCGGCGCGATCGCCCGCACGGCAACCAATATCAAGGCGGGCGCCAGGACTCCAGTAGCGGGCATCTTGCATGCGGTCTTCCTGCTCTTGTTCGTTTTGTTCGCGACCGACTTGATGGCGTTCGTGCCGATGGCGGCGCTTGCCGCGATTCTTTTCGTAGTCGCTTGGGGAATGAGCGAATATGAGCGCTTCATAGCACTGCTCGCCATGCCCAACGGCGACCGGAGCGTGCTGCTGCTGACATTCGGCCTGACCGTATTCGTCGATCTGACGGTTGCGATCGGGGTGGGTGTGACGGTCGCTTCACTGCTTTTCATGGCACGCATGAGCGACACGGTCCAGATCGAGAGTGGCAACGAAATTGTGCCAGATGCAGAGCTCGACAACGACGATTTTAGTCAGCGCGAAGGTCTGCCAAAAGGCGTCGAAGTTTTTCGGATTTCCGGTCCGTTCTTTTTCGGTGTTGCCGGTGAACTCCTCGATGCGCTGCGACGCCTCGGTCAATCGCCGAAGGTTATCATTCTGCGGATGCGCCTCGTTCCAATGCTCGATGCAAGTGGCGTTGAGGGCGTCAGCGAATTCGTCGCGCAGGCTCAAAAGGCCGGCGCTGAAGTCGTTTTTTCGGGAGTGCAGCCGCAGGCCATGGCGATGCTCGCGCGGAGACGCCTTGATGAGACGC
>JAYVVA010000256.1:0-2635 GCA_043787435.1 Sphingomonadales bacterium
CACCTGAGCGTTCGGTACAGGCAAAATATTTCTGGTTGGTCCGCATCGTTAGCTGGATGACTTCGGGCGGCACGTCGAGAAAGGTCGCATCGAAGCGACCGAGGAGCGGCACCGGCCATTCTGTAAGACCGGCATTTTCAAGCACTAGCCCCTCGTCCTCGACAAGCACGAGGCCTGCGGCAGCAGCGGCAGCGCGCGCACCATCGCGGATCAGCGTCGCGCGCTCGGACAGGTGAACGATAACATGGCAGGCGCGTAATTTCTCGACATAATCGCCAGCGCTGCCAATGGTGATCGGGCCCGTGTGGTGAAAGCGATGTCCCATAGTCGCTGTCCCACTGATGATACCGTCGACGTCGAACGGGACGACGGCGTCACCAAAAAGCGCGACCACACCCTGCAACGGGCGCACCCAGCGCAAGCTCTCGGTTGAGTGCGAACGCAAACCCCAGCGCATTGATTTGGGCCAGGGGAAAGCGCGGATAACTGCAGAGGCCGCCTCCGCCAACACGCCTGCAGTCGGACGACCAGGCTTGTCGATCACCGCGAAGAACATTCCATCTCGTTCCACGAGTTGCGCACGGGTCAGGCCGGTCGAGCGGAGAAACCCGGCGACTGCCTGTTCCGGTGCGTTGCATCGAGGCCCTTTGCGTTCTTCGCTCACCGGCGCGGTGTGTTCGGGCAAACCACGAGCAACAAGCGCCAGGCGGCGAGGCGTCGCGAATGTCTCGACGGCGCTCGCAGTCAGACCCGCTTTGGCGACTTCGTGGGCAAACAGTTTGGCAAGGTCATCCTTGGCCTTGACCTGCATACGGGCAGGGATTTCCTCGGAGCGGAGTTCGAGAAGGAAGTCGGTCACGCTTCCCATCCGTTGTTCGTCATCCAAGCTGTGCAGGCACCCTTCGTCAAGTCGCGGACGCGGCCAATATAGGCTTGCCGCTCGGCGACTGACATGACGCCTCGCGCTTGCAGTGTATTGAAAATGTGGCTCGCCTTGATTGCTTGTTCATAGGCAGGGATCGGCAGGTGCGCCGCGAGGCTGTTTTCACATTCCGCGGCCGCTTTGCGGAAACCATCGAACAACGAATCAGTGTTCGCGATCTCGAAATTCCATTTCGACATCTGGCGCTCGTTTTCGAGAAACACGTCGCCGTAGGTGACGCCTTGATCATTAAAAGCGAGGTCATAGACGCTGTCCACCCCCTGCACATACATGGCGAGGCGTTCGAGCCCGTACGTCAGCTCGCCGGCTACGGGTTTGCAGTCATACCCGCCCATCTGCTGAAAATACGTGTATTGAGTGACTTCCATTCCATCACACCAGACTTCCCAGCCCAGACCCCAAGCGCCCAAAGTCGGCGACTCCCAGTCGTCTTCGACAAAGCGAATATCGTGCAGTTGCGGGTCGATGCCAATGGCGTCAAGACTGCCCAGATAAGCCTCTTGCATGTCCGGGGGGCTCGGCTTCAGAATGACCTGATACTGGTAATAATGTCCCAGACGATTGGGGTTTTCGCCGTAACGCCCATCGGTGGGACGGCGACACGGCTGAACGAAGGCAGCGTTCCAAGGGTCCGGTCCGAGCGCGCGCAAGGTCGTTGCCGGATGGAACGTACCCGCGCCCATCTCCATGTCGTAAGGTTGCAGAATAACGCAGCCGCGCGCACTCCAGTAATCGTGGAGCGTCAGGATCAGCTTTTGAAAGCTGAGGGGATTTGACACAGGAGTCGGGCCTCCTTCGCGGGTGCAACAATGCCGCGCGCTTTGGCGCGGGGGTGGCGGCGGGTCAAGCGAACGGATATGCGCGGCCCATGAACCGGTTTCTTTCCGCAGCCTTTGCTGTTCTTGCGCTCGCTGCCTGTGGTGACACGCAGGCAAAAGCTCCTGTCCATTCGCCGACCCCGGCGCACCCCGCGCTCTGGAAAGTGGTCGATCACGACACGACCGTCTACCTGTTCGGGACGATCCACCTTCTGCCCAAGGGGTTGCACTGGACGACACCCGCGATGGCAAGGGCGATGGCATCGTCGCAATTGCTGTATCTCGAGGTGGCGCTCGACAAAGATCCCGCCAAGTTGGGCGCGGTGATGGCAAAACTCAACAACACGCCCGGCTTGCCGCCGTTAATCGAGCGCGTGCCCCCCGCGAAACGGGCGGCGCTCCAGAAAGTCGTCGACGCGTCAAAAATTCCAATGGCCTATCTCGACGCGCAGGAGACCTGGGCGGCCGCGCTGGCGATATCTTCGGCGTCGGTGGCAAAGCTTAACCTGAGTTACGAAGATGGCGCCGAGACGCAGCTGACAAACATATTCACCAAGGCCGGCAAGCCAGTAAAAGGGTTGGAAACCGCCGAGCAGCAGCTCGGCTATTTCGACACACTTCCAGAGGCCGCGCAGCGTACGTTCCTTGCGAGCATAGCCGATGACGACGAAGCCAAGGGGGCCAAGGAATTTGCCAGGATGATCGCTGCCTGGAAGGCAGGAGATGTTCGGAGGATCGCGCTAACTTTCGATGATGAAATGAAGCTATCGCCCGTGCTCGCCGACGTATTGCTGCACAAGCGCAACGCCAACTGGGCGGCTTGGGTGAGCGAGCGCATGAAAAAGCCCGGCACGGTGTTTGTCGCTGTCGGCGC
>JAYVVA010000257.1:0-3209 GCA_043787435.1 Sphingomonadales bacterium
ACGACCGGTCCGGCAAGTGGGCCCCTGCCTGCCTCGTCCACGCCCGCGACAATCATATGCGCCAAGGCGGGTACAGCCGATTTGCCCCCGCTCGGTAGAGCAGGACGCGGTTACCAAATGGATCAAACAGTTCGGCCTCGCGCCATAGCCATGTCTGGTCAGTCGGGTCCGCCGTAAAAACGAGCCCCGCTGCCCTGAGCTGAGTGACCCGCGCATCAAGATCATGGCATTCGAAATAGACCGTTGTGCCCCCCACGCCGTGCGCCGGATCCCGGTGAATCGAAAGCGACGCCGTATTGCCGGCTTCGAAGCGTGCATAGCCATTATCGGGGCTGTCGACGATCTGCGTCAGACCCAATATCTTATAAAACGCAACAGACGCCGCATAGTCGTCTGTGTTCACCGTCACCTGATTGAGCGAGAGGTCGGGAACAGGGTCACCCTCCCAAAAATCGCGCACACCTTGCTGACCGAGCGGCCCATGCCCTGCCCCGAAACCGGGCGCTTCGAGGATCGCGATCCGGACAAAGGAGACGGCGCGTTCGAAGGCGTCGCCGAGGCTCATTCCGTATCCAAGGCCGCAAGCCAGCGCACTGGCCAGCGTGCAGCCCGTCCCATGCGTGTTGCTTGTATCGAACTTTTTGCCCTCGAACTCACGCACCAAGCCGTGCGCCGACCAAAGTTCGTCGCGGACATATTCGCCGCCGCCATGGCCGCCCTTGACGAGAAGGTGACATCCCAAGCGCAACACTGCGTCCCTGCCGCCCAACGCTTCCAGCTCGGGTAAGTTCGGTGTTACAACAGAGGCGACTTTCATCAGTCTTTCAAAGGATGCGATGGTCGCCGCATCAGCGAGTTCGGCACCGCTCGTTGCGATCATGACGGGGTCAAAAACGATTGGAACCGTCAGTCGCTCCAAATACGTCGCGACTGCGCTCGCCGTCTGGGGGCTGCCGATCATCCCGATCTTGACTGCGTCCACGCCGAGATCTCGCACCACGGCATCGATCTGCGCAAGCACAATGTGAGTCGGGATCAGATGGACCGCATCGACGCCCAACGTGTTCTGTGCGGTCACGGCTGTAATCGCGGTCATTGCATGGCCGCCGAGCATTGTAACGGTTTTGATATCGGCTTGAATGCCCGCGCCGCCGCCGCTGTCGGATCCGGCAATACTCAGGACACGCGGTGTCACCCCTTGAATTTTCGTGTGGTGGAGGCCGGAAATTTCTCGAGCAGGACCGGCGATCGCGCAGGTCGATCCGTCAGCATGCCTCCGCAGTTCGGGCAAAGATCGTCGAGCGCCTCGGCACAGGGCACGCAGAAGCTGCATTCGAATGAACAGATGAACGCTCCGTCTGCAAATGCAGGCAGGTCAGTGCCGCATCGTTCGCAGTCAGGACGCATTTCAAGCACTATGTCGCCGCCTTCACGGTATCGCAGATCATGTCGACAAGGCGGTGCACCTGAGCCTCGTCGTCGCCTTCGGCCATGACGCGGATCAGGGGTTCGGTGCCCGATGGACGGATCACGAGGCGCCCGCGTCCGACCAGTTCGGCCTCCGCCTCGGCAATCGATGCTTTGACCCGGGTATCTTCGAGCGGCTTGCCGCCAGAAAAGCGCACGTTCTTGAGCAATTGCGGCACCTTATCGAACAAATGCAGCAACTCGCTCGCAGGTTTTCCCGTGGCGACAAGCTCGGCAAGAATCTGGAGCGCGGCAATCAACCCGTCGCCGGTCGTCGCATAGTTGGTCAGGATGATATGACCCGATTGTTCGCCGCCGACGTTGAACCCTTTGGCGCGCATCCGTTCGAGAACATAACGGTCGCCAACGCCGGTGCGTTCGAGCGTCATTCCTTCACTGGCAAGATGGCGTTCCAGTCCCAGATTGGACATGACTGTGGCCACGAGACCGCCCCCGGTCAACAATCCGCGGCGCGACCAGCTGGTCGCGATCAGCGCCATCAACTGATCGCCATCGACGACTTGGCCCTTTTCATCGACAACGATCAGCCGGTCGGCGTCGCCATCGAGCGCAATGCCAATGTCGGCTCCGCTGGCGACGACGGTTTCCTGAAGCAATCCAGGACTGGTCGACCCACAGCCATTGTTGATGTTCTTGCCGTCGGGACTGACACCCAACGTCACGATCTCGGCGCCCAGTTCCCACAGCGCTGCAGGGGCGACTTGATAGGCGGCGCCGTTGGCACAATCGACGACGACTTTCAGCCCGTCGAGGCGCAAGTCGTGCGGGAACGTAGATTTCGCGAAGTGGATGTAGCGTCCGCGCGCATCTTCGACGCGTCGGGCCCGGCCGATATCGGCCGCGTCAGCCAATTTTGGTTCGACAGTCAGCAGGCATTCGATCTCGGCCTCGGCCTCGTCGCTGAGTTTGTAACCGTCGGGACCGAACAATTTTATCCCGTTGTCGGGATAGGGGTTATGGCTTGCGGAAATCATGACGCCGAGGTCGGCCCGCATCGACTGCGTCAGCATCGCAACGGCAGGTGTCGGAATAGGGCCGAACTGGACAACGTCCATGCCGACGCTGGTGAACCCGGCGACCAGCGCGTTTTCGACCATGTAGCCCGACAGACGCGTGTCTTTGCCAATCACAACGCGGTGACGATGATCGCCGCGCAGGAAATAGGCACCGGCCGCCTGCCCCACTTTCATTGCGATCTCGGGGGTCATCGGGGCGACGTTCGTCAGCCCTCTGATACCATCAGTGCCGAAGAATTTGCGTGCCATATGTCCTCACCACTTTTCACAACAGTCTGATTCCCGCTTTGACAGCGGTTAAGGGCGGGTTAGCAACTGCCAATGTCCAATGCCACCCGCATCCTGCTCGCCCTTGTCGTTGGTCTGATCCTCGGCATCGTCAGCGCCGATTTCAGTCCCGTAACCGCCACTACCCTCGCGGCGATCGCCGATCCGATCGGAACCCTTTGGCTCCACGGGCTGCGGATGACGATCGTGCCCTTGGTCGTGGCGCTGCTCATCACCGGCATTGCGCAGACGGCGCAAGCCGCGCGCGCGGGGCAGATGGCGGCACGGACGCTGGTCGGCATCGTCGGACTGATGAGTTTTTCTGCGATCTTGGGGGCAATTTTGACGCCCACGTTTCTCGCCCTGTTCCCAATGCCGGCGCAATCGGCGGCTGCCTTGAAGGCTGCACTTGGCACGGCGGCTGCCGTTGGCACCGTG
>JAYVVA010000258.1:0-4364 GCA_043787435.1 Sphingomonadales bacterium
CTGATGCCAGCGGTGCATGAGGACGGCGTTCGCCACTGAGCGTTGCAGGTTTTGCGCTAAAACGCGCAAATCTTTGCTGTTTGTGACGCTTTTGTTTTGACAGGCGCGACTGGTTCGGTGTCATGTGCCGCCCACTTGGCCGCGATTCCGCGACGGATGCGGCTGTCAGGATGGGGAATTTCAGGGCATGAACAAACAGGAATTAATCGTACAGGTTGCCGATAACGCAGGTCTTTCAAAGGGCGATGCAGTCAAGGCGGTCGAGAGTGTGTTTGAAACGATCACTAACGCCCTGAAGCGCGGCAACGAGGTTCGCTTGGTAGGGTTCGGCACGTTTTCTGTGACCAAGCGCAAGGCGTCGACGGGGCGCAATCCGCGTACGGGCGAACCGATGTCGATCAAAGCGTCCACTCAGCCCAAGTTCAAGGCAGGCAAGGGTTTGAAAGATAGCTGCAACTAATCGAGCGGCGAGAGCGGTGCGCGTGCGGTTCGGGCATAATCCAGATGGAGCCGAACGTATCGCGCGACCGGTCTCGCCCAAGCGATGAAAACGCCGCGTGCGGCGGTGCATTCAAGCAGAAAATCGATTGACCATCGTATTGGCGGCGCTATCGACGCCGCTCGGCGTGGGCGCGTAGCTCAGCGGTAGAGCACACCCTTCACACGGGTGGGGTCACAGGTTCAATCCCTGTCGCGCCCACCACGCCTCAGATAAATCCGACGTTTTTGGTTGTGTAATTCGGGATATTTGGCAACACGGTCGACAGGTTCGTGTCCGACACACCGAACCAGGAGGCCATCGTCGCCGCGTACTGATCAACCGATGTCGTCGGTAACAGTCGACCTTGTCCCACGTCATCGGGTCCGTTGTTCGCAAACACCGGTGGGGCGCCATAGAGCTGCTGTCCCTGAACGGCACCGCCGACCACAAAGTGCATCGATCCCCAGCCATGGTCTGCGCCGTCGGTGTTCGACAGCAACGTGCGGCCAAAATCGGACGCCGTAAAGCTGGTTACCTGGTTCGACACACCAAGCTCGACTGTCGCGGCATAGAATGACTGAAGCGCTGCAGCCACTCCCGCGAGCAGCCCTGGTTCGTTGGCAGCGAGTGAATCGTGCAGGTCAAAGCCACCGGCTGAGGCAAAGAAAACCTGACGTTTCGCGCCCAGCTGACTGCTGACCGATATGAGGTTTGCGATGATCTTGAGTTGGGCGCCCAGGTTGGTCGCGGGAAACGCGGTGGCGAGAGCCGGCGCGCCGGTGAGAGCCGACGAAACCTGCGTGTAAAGATCCAGCGAACGCTTCGCGACCGCTGAATGCTCGCTTGCAAACAGGTTGGCCGGCGGCGAAGTCATCAGCGATTTGAGCGCCGTACTTGCCGCCGCCGAACCAAAAAGTGTTGCACCGGCTGCAAGAGGGATCGGGCCGGCAGTGCCAACCGCATATTGCACTGCCTGCCGGCCAGAAAGGAACACCGCATTCCCGCTTGCATTGATACAGGTCAGCGTTGCCGTCCCGTTGCCGGATTGGAGCAGGTCGCCCATGCGTCCTCCCCAGCCCGAACTTGCCCCTTCAGGCGACGATGCCTGCCAATAGCTTTGTTGATCGTTGTGGCTGAACAGTTTGGGCGGCAACGCTACGTTTTTCGCTGTATACTGAGCTTTGGTAGTCGGCTGAACCAATGTGCCGACGTTCAACACGACTGCCATCTTTCCGGCATTGAAGATCGGCAGAAGAGGTGCCAGCGCAGGGGCGAGCGCGAATTGGCGCCCGCCTTGCAACGGTGTCACCGGGCTCAAGACTGTTGCTGCAAGATCGGGCTGGAGATAGGCTAAAGCTTTGCGATTGTTGAAATAAGCGTTGTAGTTGGTGTTATCGTAGGGCGGCAGCGTGTTGGCGTAGTCGTTACCGCCGAAAAGGAAAATACAGACCAGAGCCTTGTAGTCGCTGGCCGTTGACGCCGCGGCTTCGCCGATCGCCGCCAGGTTCATTACGAACGGACTCGCAGCGCCCACAATGCCGAGTGCACTCGAACGCTTCAGAAAGGCGCGGCGTGATTGTTCCGAAGTCATAGTCGTCCCTTTTATTTCTGTGCGAGGTAATCGGGAGACGCCATCACCAACAGAATTGTAGCGTAGACACGGTTGCTGAGCAATGCTGGGGTTGTCGTACCGAAGCTATCGATCGCTGTCTTTATCGTTGCGACCGTGAGGGCAGAAAGTTGGCCCGCAGCCAAGACGATATTGATCTCGGTTATCAGCGACACCGAATCAGATGCTTTGGTTAAGATCGATGTATAGTCCGCCTTTACATCCCCCGTACCCGACTGGATCAACGCCTGCATGTAGTTGATATAGGCGATGACGCTCGGTTCGTTGGTGATCTGGAATTCGGGCGCGACAAGCCCTTGGGTTGCGATGGCCGTGTGGGGGGGCGCATAACCCGGTCGAAAGAAGTTGAACACGCTTTGGCTATGTCCCGGGGCTTCTGCGAGGCGGTTGAGTGGCGACGATGTGTCGCCGATCGCCCAGCTGTCGGAGGCCGAGGCGACGGCAAATGCGCGCGCCCAATTGGTGAGGCGCATCACCGGTTCGCGTAGCTTGCCAAATGTCGTAATCGCGATGTTTGCGTCCGAACGTGCCTCGTCATCCATCAAAATGGCACGGATTACGGCCTTCATGTCGCCGCGCACGCCGCTTCCGTTATTGGCAAAGGCAGCCGAAACCCGTCCGACATAGGCCGCCGACGGATTACTGGTTACGAGGCGCTGGATCAGCT
The DNA here is from genome assembly GCA_043787435.1 of Sphingomonadales bacterium. GTDB lineage: Bacteria > Pseudomonadota > Alphaproteobacteria > Sphingomonadales > Sphingomonadaceae > Sphingomonas_O. The sequence continues at coordinate 2,779 of JAYVVA010000258.1, forward strand.
GCTTCGAAACAAACGGCGCAATATTTTGGTGCGCAAAGATGGCATCAAGCGTAATTTTCAGCGCTCCGAAACCGTCGGTTCCTGCTGGCACGGTTGTGCCCAGAAAAGTCGAGGCCCCCGTTTCGTGATCTGCCGCGACTTGAGTCATCGGGCGTCGCAAACGGTCCGGAGTTGTTGAGTCGGTTGAATCGAATGTGAAACCGGTAAACACCCGCGCGAGACCCGAGACGTCGTCCTGCGTGTAGGTTTCGACCGGACTGGTACCTGTGAGCTGTTTTGTGCCGTCTGCGTTGAGCTTGTATAGCCCCAGCGTGAACAGCTGCATGAGTTCACGCGCGAAGTTCTCGTCGGGCTCGGTTCCCACAACCGCATTCGCCTTCTTGCTCCCCAAAAAGGTCAGCCACAGTCCCATCGCCGGGATGAGGGTAAATTTTTCCATGAGGTCGCGGTAATTGCCAAACGCGTTGTCCCACAACACGTCCATGAAAGCGGCCTGCGCGAAGGCTTTCCAATTTGTGGTAAGACCGGCGATGCCCACGACAATGAAATCGAGCAATGCCATGCCGACACGTTGGCGCAACTGGTCCTGACCCGAAATAAGTTGCCGCCAGACCGCGTTGTTAAAGCCATTTTCGGTGTTGATATTGGTCGCGTTGTTGTAGCCGGCTCCGATCAGCCAGTCCCAAAACGTAATGGCGCGGGGAGCCGCAAATTGACTGGTAATCCAGCTATCGAAGCCGGTCGAAGCGACAGAATCAACGTCTGCGCGGCTTGACCCCATCGAAGATTGGGCCAGGAAGCGGCCCGCTTGCGTCGAGGTGGGCGTGACAGCCACGGGCGGGGGCGGGGCAGGAGTTCCCGTCGATCCACTGTCGCCGCCACCACAAGCCGCCACGGCCAGTAGGGGGGCGGTCGCGATGATTGTTCCGGCCAAGGTGCTCGGCGTCGAGCGATTTGGCGAGACGCAGCTCCCAGCCTCAGCTTCGTCGGTGTGCAGCGGCTCGAGAATGAGCGTGAAGTCGTCCGTCATAGCCCCCCCTTGACGATGTGCCACCAAGGCAATGACCTCGTCTGGATCACGATCAGAGTTTTTTACTTAGCTTCTACGGCCGAGTTCTCAATAACCTTCGTTTCTCATGCGTTCATGAAAACATTGTTCGCGGGCCTCATCGCCGCCTGTCACGCTCCGGCACGACTTGCGGGCCTTTTCCTCCGCCTTGCGAATCTTTTGGCCGCGCCTGCGATCGGATTCTTTGCGACCGGGGGCAACCAGATTAACGCCCTTGCCAACCAGCCTGACGGGCGCGGTAACCACCGTTGCCACCGTTGAAACGCACGCACCCGGCAGGAGAAATGCAAACGAAAGGGCAAGGCGTTTTATCATCGCCAAGCGGTTACAGGGTGAGTGCACCGTGGTCGAGATTGGGCAGGACATGTCGGCTGAACAGGTCTGCTTCTGCGGCGTGCGGATAACCGGACAAGATAAAAGCTTCGATTCCCTCGGTTTGATACGCTCGCAGCTTCGCCAACACTTGATCAGGATCGCCGACGATGGCTGCGCCGCAGCCCGACCGGGCTCGTCCGAT
>JAYVVA010000259.1:0-1668 GCA_043787435.1 Sphingomonadales bacterium
CGTGATCGGCGCGCAATGGGGCGACGAAGGCAAAGGTAAAATCGTCGACTGGCTCGCCAGCCGTGCAGATGTAGTCGTTCGTTTTCAGGGCGGACACAACGCCGGCCACACGCTTGTCGTGGGTAACGAGGTCTACAAGCTCAGCCTGTTACCTTCGGGTATCGTCCGCGGAACCATGTCCGTGATCGGTAACGGCGTCGTGCTCGATCCTTGGCATTTTCGCGAAGAAGTGGCGAAGTTGCGCGCACAAGGCGTGTCGATAACTCCTGAAAATCTTCAGATCGCCGATAATTGCCCCCTGATTCTTCCGTTTCATCGCGACCTCGATGGGCTGCGCGAGGATGCGAGTGAATTCAAGATCGGTACGACGCGGCGCGGTATCGGCCCAGCGTACGAGGACAAGGTCGGGCGGCGTGCGATCCGGGTGTGTGATCTTGCACATCTCGAGGATCTCGATCCGCAGATCGACAGACTGTGCGCACATCATGATGCGCTGCGCGCCGGTTTCGACCAGCCGCCGGTCGACCGTCTTCGGCTCAAAGCAGAGCTGGCCGAGATTGCGCCGCACATCCTGCCATTTGCCAAGCCGGTCTGGCATTCGTTGGGTGAGTTACGGCGCGCCGGAAAGCGGATATTGTTTGAAGGCGCCCAAGGGATGCTGCTTGATGTCGATCATGGTACCTATCCGTTTGTCACATCCTCGAACACGGTCGCCGGGACGTCATCGTCGGGGACAGGCCTCGGGCCCGGTGCGGCTGGTTACGTGCTGGGAATCGTTAAGGCGTATACGACACGCGTAGGTGCAGGGCCGTTTCCAACCGAGCTGGAGGATGCAACCGGGCAACGTCTGGGTGAGCGGGGGCATGAGTTTGGGACAGTAACCGGCCGCAAGCGCCGCTGTGGGTGGTTCGACGCCGTGCTGGTCCGCAAAGCCGCAGCGGTGTCTGGCGTTTCGGGGATCGCTTTTACCAAGCTCGATGTCCTCGACGGTTTTGAGACGCTGAAAATATGCACGGGATATCGGCTGGGCGGCACGGTTATCGACTATTTTCCGGCGCATGCCGCAGACCAAGCCGCTGTCGAGCCGATTTACGAGGAGATCGAGGGCTGGTCGCAGTCGACGGCTGGGGCGCGCAGCTGGGCAGATCTGCCAGCTAAGGCGATCAAATACATTCGACGGGTCGAAGAACTCATTCAGTGCTCGGTCGCGTTAGTGAGTACCTCTCCCGAGCGCGAGGATACGATCCTGGTACGCGATCCGTTCGCGGACTGATTAGCGCCTGACCCAACCCGGGATCAACAACGCATCGACGAGCCACCACACGCCCAGCGCGCCCCAGAGCAGAAAGCCGAGACCGAACCAGAACGTCAGCCAACCGAGCCCGTGGAGCAGCAACATCAACAGACCGCTCCCGACGTGTCCGGTTATGAACCGGTGGACGCCGAACATGCCAAGAAAGAACCACGCGACATAGACGAGGATTGTCACGCCAATTGCATCAGAAGGACGACGGTAACGGTCGATCGCGGCCATGTCTGGCTCCTTTCACTGTATTGTCGATATAGAACGGTGTTCGTCGAAACCAAGAGGTAGTTGTGCTTTCTCGGACGAGATTTGGGATGACCCACCGTCGCACGCGCTAACGCGTTAGGTGCGCGTTTCCGTTG
>JAYVVA010000260.1:0-4396 GCA_043787435.1 Sphingomonadales bacterium
CCAGTGGCAGACGCTGGCCTGCTAGATGCCAAACTCAAAGACCGACATCCATCGTGGAGAGACGAGTGCGCATCCGGATGACAGCACCACAGCGCAGGAGCAAAGCTGAGCTCGAACATGCGCTGGTCAAGAGAAAGCAGCCCCTCACAAGGGGGGGGGTGCCCATCTTTGACCGGGAGTGGTGCCCTGAGAGAGACTCGAACTCCCGACCTGCGGTTTAGGAAACCGTTGCTCTGTCCTGCTGAGCTACCAGGGCACACACACCCGCTATGCCGGACGGCGCCATGGGTCAATTCTGCTGTTCGGGAGGGACCACGGGAAATGGGAGCGGCAAAATCTTTATCCCGTCCTCGTGCATTGCCTTGGCCTCGCCCATGGTCGTCTGTCCATGGATCGTTGCTTGTGGTTCAGCACCGTCAGCCATCGCCCGAGCGCGACGAGCGAAATCGTCGCCAACCCACTTGGAGTTTTTCAATATGCTGCCCTGAAGCTCGCTCAGCTGGCGTAATGTGTCTTTTGACAATCCGTGCGACCCTCGCTGCCCGCCAATACGTGGGACTGACAGCGCGCGCTCCACAGATTTGCTGCCGCAATAGGGACATGGGATGAGGCCGGAGTCGCGTTGGTCGGTAAAGGCTTCGGCGTCGGCGAACCAGCCTTCGAAGCTGTGACCCGAATCGCATCGAACATCATACACAATCACTTAGCGACAACCATTTCGGAAACGGGACGCCGGTGTTTGATCACGGGAACGCGGGCGCGAACCTCGTCGACCAAAGCCGGATCGATATCCGCATAACCGAGACCCTGTGTTTCGCCCATGTCAAGCAGCACGCGACCCCAAGGATCAATCACAAGCGAGTGGCCGTAAGTCTCACGCCCATCTTCGTGCTTGCCTACTTGGGCAGCCGCAATCACGAAGGCGGCATTTTCGACAGCCCGGGCACGTAGGAGAACGTGCCAGTGCGCCTCTCCGGTGGGCACCGTAAAGGCAGCCGGGACGGCGATCACTGTGGCCCCGGCTCCACTCAAAGCCTGGAAAAGCGCAGGGAAGCGCACATCGTAGCAGATACCCAGCCCTAGTCGGCCGATTGGCGTCTCTGCGACTGAAATGTGGGTCCCGCGTACGTAGCGGGCCGACTCTCGCCAGCTCTCGCCGGTCGCAAGATCGACATCGAAAAGGTGGATCTTGTCGTAGCGCTCTACAATTGCACCCGCTGGATCGATCAAAAAACCACGGTTAGCCCACAGCGATTGGTCGGTGGTGCGCACGGCAAGCGAGCCAAGATGCAGCCAGAGCCCGGCGGCCTTAGCCGCACCCCTAGCACGACGGAGAACGTCGTCGTTGCGCTCATGCTCGACCGACCGCGCGGCACGCACGCCGTTACGATCGAGCAGGCCAGACATTTCGGGCGTAAACAGCATACCCGCACCATGCGCTGCAGCCTCGTCAATCGCGGCTACCAGTGCGTTGCCGTTGGCAACCGGGTCGACACCCGAAGTCATCTGGAACACCGCGATCTTCATGCAGCACTCAGGAGGCGGTCAAGTTTACCGGACCGGTCGGCGGCAACCAGGTCGTCGCAGCCGCCTAAATAGGTGTCGCCGATGAAGATTTGTGGGACGGTCAAGCGACCGTTGGTGCGCTCGACCATTTCAGCCTTCAATGGTCCGCCCATCGTGACGTCATGCTCATCGTAGGGCACGTCCCGACCCTTCAAAAGCGACAAAGCGCGGCTACAATAAGGACAGAACGCTTTCGTATACACTTCAACGCGCGGCATCGGGGCTCCTTTGAGACGGTCAAGAGGTGCGCATGACCCTCTCGCTTGTCAATCCTCACGCAAGGTGCGCGCTGCCGCGAAGAACACGACATGCCTTATCTCGGCGCAGTTCAACGCCCGCGTGCGGTCTACGGCTGGCGGGATGCCTTGTGGTCAGGCACCTATGGCTGCACAAGCCGCACAATGTCGGTACCCCCTGCCCTGTTCGACAGCGCGCTGCGCACCGTCCGCCGTGACCGCGCTGCAAGGGAAACATCGAGTGAACTTGAAACCCTCATCGCCAGCGAGCTGCTCGAGCGGTTGGAAGGGGTGCGCCACGAATTCCGGACGGCGCTGGTCATCAATACCGGCCGGGGGGGCGTGGCGGCACATCTGCGCGCACTCGGAATGGATGTCTGCGAGACTGATCACGGCCCGGCGTTTGCGGCAGCCGCAGGAGCGTTACTGTGTGACGAGGACCGCTTGCCGCGAGCACTCGGGCGCTTCGATTTGGTCGTCGCCGCGAACGGCTTCGACACGATTAACGATTTGCCCGGCGCGTTGATCGCCGCGCGACGCGCGCTCAATCCACGCGGGTTGTTCCTCGGGTGCATGATCGGTGCACCAACCCTGCGGACCCTGCGGCAGGCTGCGACTCTAGCGGATGCCGCGTCCGGGTTTGCTGTTGCCCGCTTCCATCCTCAAGTAGATGTTCGCGCCGCGGGCGACCTTTTGGTCCGTGCAGGATTTGTTTTGCCAGTCGCCGACAGAATCACATTGGATCTGTCCTATCACGACGTTGGCCGATTGGTCGGCGATTTGCGCGCTGTTGGTGGCTCTAACGCCATGGTCGATCGGCATAGGGTAACCCGAGAATGGTATCGCCGGCTCGACGAGGCGTTCCGCGCTGCGCAAAACGGCAACGGACGAATCGTTGAAACTATTACGCTCGTTGCGATGACAGGCTGGTCGACCGACTCATAAAGGCGCCAAGCATTTCGACTAGCGGCACGTCGGCGGGGGGCATCGGCAACCGGGAAAGTTCGCTCAAAGGGCACCATTCGAGCGACGTCGCGTGCAGCGCCAGCGCCTTGCCGCTCCACGAGCGACAGATGTAAAGCAGCAGCACAAGAACTTTGTTCTCCACATTTGTCGTCACGAACAGCCCGCCGGGGATATCGCTGAGCGCGACTTCGATGCCCAGTTCCTCGCGTAACTCGCGTACCAGCGCTGCCCCGGGAGATTCGCCGAACTCAACCTTCCCGCCAGGAAACTCCCACAGCCCTGCCATCGACTTGCCCGGTGGGCGCTGTTGCACAAGGACGCGCCCGTTGCGATCGATCAGCGCTGCAGCCACGACCAATAAGTTGTCGGGCAAGGGCGGGTTGGCGACTTTCATAAAGACTTTCTTAACGCTTTAAACCGTATCCCGAAAGCGCCGTAATGGGACTACGGCTCGACCGGGGACAGTCGATGAGACGCACTTTCTTAGCGCTTATGCGCGACTATCAAGGCGGAACTGCCATTGAATACGGACTGATCGCCGCGCTCGTGGTGATGGGCGCGTTTCTCAGTATTCAAAATTTTGCCAACACATCAGTCAATATGTGGAACAGAGTTTCTAGTACTGTTGCGAACAGCAATTAAAAAATGTGTGTGGCGTTAAGTTTTTGGAAACTTCCACGTCATAGTTTCAGAGGTACTGGCTCACTTTTCAAGCGGGGCAGTCGGGTAGTTGAACGCAGTACTATACTAACAGGAGATCTAAGATGAAGTTCATTCGTAAAATGTTCGCCGACAAAAAGGGCGCCACTGCAATCGAGTATGGCCTGATCGCCGCTCTGATTGCTGTTGCGGCTGTTGGCGCGATGTCGGGCCTTGGCCTGCAGATCAACAAGACCTTTAACAATGCGCAGGCGCAGATGGCAAAGGGCTGATTTAGTGTCGTCCGCCTTTTAGGTCGGGCGCTAAATCACGCTATTAGATGGGTGGGAAGCAAAAGCTTCCCACCCATTTTTTATGCGAAAAATATACGAAGTTTCCCTGCGCATGGTACCCTGTTAACTAAACGTGTTCGCGGGGATTGCCATAGACGATCGCCGACCGCGGCGGGGATCGCAATTGTGACTGTCGCCTCGGTTGAACTTAGCAGACGGGCGAAACAGGCCTCGTCAGACGCCAGAGCAACGATGTCGTCAGATTAAGCCAGACGCGCTCAATCTGATTTAATGGTCGTCTTTTGAAACTGCTTTACAGGTCGAGCCATCACTCACGTGAAATCACGCAGCGCTCGAGCACCGTGGGTGTTAGCCAAGGTCGAAAAAGACGCCCCACACCCCCGATCCGGCGATTGGTGCAGTACGGGACCAGCCCGCGCCTACCGGCCCGCATATCGTTTGCGACCACAGCGATAGTTGGTCGGTGGCTGGTCGTCGTCATCGCTGTCCCTCGCCCGGCGGCCGCTGGGCAGACGTGTCGGACAAGGGATGGCGCGTCATCACCAGATCAACGAGTCGGGCCGTCGAGACTCGGGTGTAAATTTCCGTCGTTGCGATATCAGCATGCCCCAACATCGTCTGGAGCGCGCGAAGATCGGCCCCGCCTTCCAACAAATGAGTGGCGAAGGCATGGCG
>JAYVVA010000261.1:0-4982 GCA_043787435.1 Sphingomonadales bacterium
TCGATCGACCTCAACCACAATGCCGCTTCCTCGACTGTGGACAGCCTCGAGACCGCCGTCCTCGATGGAAAGCTCGTCCGCGTGGTCAGCTGGTACGATAATGAATGGGGTTTTTCGAACCGGATGGTCGACACGGCTGGGGCGATTGGTAAACTGATCTGAACCATGGGGGTCCTGACAGGGATTTCACGCCATGGCCGGCCCCAAGCGCCGATGGAAACGGTGGACCGGGTCATCGTGACCCCAGAGCACGGCATTGCCGGCGACTATCGTGGCGCGATGCGCGGCGGACCATACCGGCGGCAGGTGACGCTGATCGAGCGCGAGGACTGGGACGCCGCGATGTCTGAAGTCGGCCGAACACTGCCTTGGGAAGCGCGTCGGTCAAATTTGCTGGTCGCGGGGATCGACCTGCCGCATTTGAGAGGCACCCGGCTGCGCATCGGCTGTGAAGTGATCCTGCAGGTAACCCGCGAGACCGATCCCTGTGAACGCATGGACGCGTTGGTCCCCGGCCTGCGCGCAGCGCTCTCGCCCGATTGGCGAGGTGGCGTCTGTTCGTTCGTGATAAGAGGCGGCGTTATTGCCGTCGGTGATACTGTGGCGATTGAGGACCCTGAATGACCAAATATCGGACGCTCGACGACGCTTTTGACGAATTTGGGAGCGACATCCGCGGCAAACGGGTTCTGGTCCGCGAGGATTTGAATACACCCATGGCTGACGGCGTCGTCACCGATGACACCCGGCTCCGCGCCACCATCGCCACCGTCAGCGAACTGGCCGACGCAGGCGCTATCGTCTTGATTCTGGCACATTTTGGCCGCCCCAAGGGTCCGAGCGCCGAGCTCTCGCTGTCGCACATCGTGCCAGCCTATGCGGCGGTGCTCGGACGACCCGTTCATTTCATCGACTGGGAAAGCGATGCCGCAGTCGTCGCCAAGCTCGAACCCGGCGATATCTGCCTGCTTGAAAACACGCGCTTTTTCGGTGGCGAGGAAAAGAACGACGCTGCCGTTATCGCTCGTTTCGCATCGCTAGGAGACTTCTACGTCAACGACGCCTTTTCTGCTTCTCACCGCGCCCACGCTTCGACAGAGGGCCTCGCGCACGTCCTTCCGGCCTTTGCCGGGCGTTCGATGGAGGCCGAGCTCACTATGCTCGCAAGGCACTGGGCTATCCCGAACATCCTGTTGCCGCCGTCGTCGGGGGTGCCAAAGTTTCAACCAAACTCGCTGTCCTCGAACATCTCGTCGACCGCGTCGATCATCTGATCATCGGCGGCGGCATGGCCAACACATTCCTGGCTGCGCGCGGGGTCGCTGTCGGCAAGTCGCTGTGCGAGCACGATCTGGTCGGAATGGTCAACGCGATCTTCAATGCGGCGGACAAGGCCGGATGCACGATCCACCTCCCGTACGATGTCGTGGTCGCCAAGGAGTTCCGCGCGCATCCGCCAACCCGCACCGTCAACGTCCACGAAGTCGCTGTTGACGAAATGATACTGGACATCGGGCCCGCCGCCGTCGAGGCGATTGCTGACGTCCTGAAAAACTGCCGCACATTGGTCTGGAACGGCCCGCTCGGCGCGTTCGAAACGCCGCCATTTGACACTGCCACGGTTGCGCTTGCCCGGATAGCCGCCGCGCTGACGCACGCAGGCAGCCTGGTGTCGGTGGCGGGCGGCGGCGACACCGTCGCCGCGCTCAATCAGGCCGGGGTCGCCGATGGCTTCACATTCGTCTCGACGGCTGGCGGCGCGTTTCTCGAATGGATGGAAGGGCGCGAACTGCCCGGCGTGGCAGCCCTCGCGGCGTAGACGACTGCCGACGGGCCATCGTGGGCGCCCCGTGGACTGCTTGCGACGCCCGTCGGCTGGCTGCCCCGTACATTGCACAGCCTGACTCGAGGGAAAATCCGCACGCTTCGATCACAGCGCGCTGTGATCTCGGCCGCTCGGCTCGGGCCCGTTGCAGGTGCGAAAATGACGCGCCGACGCCAACATCGGTCAGAAACCCTTGCCGTGCATTGCCTCGATCGTAGTCCCGTATATGGGCAACAAGAGAATAGACGCGCAGGATAAAGCGATGACCCAAGCTCTCTTCCCCGTTCCCGCCGACTGGGCCGGAAACGCCCTGATCGACGCCGCCGGCTACGATCGGCTCTACGCCGAAGCACTTGCTGATCCGGAGGGCTATTGGCGCCGCGAAGCCGCGATCGTCGACTGGATTCGCCCCTTCGACCGCGCCGCAGACTGGTCTTTCGACCGCGACAATTTCCATATCTCATGGTTTAAGGGTGGTCAGCTTAACCTGTCCGCGAATTGCCTCGACCGGCACCTTGCCGAACGCGGCGACACAACCGCGATCATCTGGGAAGGTGACGATCCTGCCGATCACCGCAGGCTTACCTATGCCGAAGTCCACGCCGAGACCTGCCGCTTTGCCAATGTCTTGAAGGCACAAGGTGTGACCAAGGGCGACCGCGTCACACTCTACATGCCGATGATCCCTGAAGCCGCGGTGGCGATGCTCGCCTGCGCACGAATTGGTGCGGTTCATTCGATCGTGTTCGGCGGTTTTTCGCCCGAGGCGCTGGCCGGGCGGATCACCGACTGTAACTCGCGTATCGTCGTGACTGCTGATGCAGGGCGACGCGGAGGCAAGACCGTCCCGCTCAAAGCCAACGTCGACGCGGCGCTGGCTCACGCCCCGGGTGTAGAGCGGGTGATCGTCGTGCGTCACACTGGTACCACTGTGGCGATGCGCGAAGGCCGCGATGTCTGGTACGATCAGGCGCGCCAAGCCGTGGCGGCCGACTGTCCGCCAGAAATTATCGACGCCGAGGACCCATTGTTCATCCTTTATACGAGCGGATCGACGGGAAAGCCCAAGGGTGTCGTGCACACGACCGCAGGCTATGGGGTCTGGGCCGCATGGACCCACCGCTATGTGTTCGATTACCGGCAGGGTCAGGTCTACTGGTGCGCGGCCGACATCGGCTGGGTTACGGGCCACAGCTACGTTGTTTACGGCCCGCTTTTAAATGGTGCGACGACGGTGATGTTCGAGGGCGTCCCCAACTGGCCGGACCATAGCCGGTTCTGGCAGATCGTCGACAAGCACCAGGTGGAAATCTTTTACGCCGCCCCCACGGCATTACGATCGTTGATGCGTGAGGGTGACGAATATGTAACAAGAACGTCACGTAGTTCTCTGAAACTGCTGGGAAGTGTTGGCGAACCAATCAACCCCGAGGCTTGGGATTGGTACCACCGCGTCGTTGGAGAACGGCGCTGCCCGATCGTCGATACCTGGTGGCAGACCGAAACCGGAGGCGCCCTGATCTCACCATTGCCGGGGGCGACCGCCTTGAAGCCGGGTTCCGCCAGCAAGCCGCTTCCCGGTATCGTTGCGCAGATCGTCGACGCCGAAGGTGTTGTTCTCGAAGGCGCGAGCGAGGGTAATCTGGTGCTGACTACCAGCTGGCCGGGCCAGATGCGCGGTGTATGGGGCGATCCAGAGCGTTTCTTCGCAACTTATTTCACGACCTACCCTGGCAAATATTTTACCGGAGACGGGGCACGACGTGACGCTGACGGTTATTTCTGGATCACCGGGCGCGTCGATGACGTGATCAACGTTTCCGGGCATCGCATGGGAACGGCTGAGGTCGAATCCGCCCTCGTTGCGCATAGTGCCGTGGCGGAGGCAGCCGTTGTTGGCGTACCGCACGACATCAAAGGCCAGGGAATTTATGCCTTTGTGACCGTCAATGCCGACGTCACGCCCGGCGCCGATCTCCATGCGGCGTTGGTGAAATGGGTGCGGACCGAGATTGGCCCTGTTGCGACACCCGATGTTATCCAGTTTGCCCCGGCGCTCCCGAAAACAAGAAGCGGCAAGATCATGCGGCGAATTCTTCGCAAAATTGCTGAAGGTGATGTATCATCGCTTGGCGACATTTCGACCTTGGCCGACCCCTCCGTCGTCGATCATCTCATTGCCGGCCGCACGCGATGAGCCTGCCATCGGTGGAGCTCGACGTCGGCGACGGGAGCTTTTGCGCAACGATCGGCGATAGCTGGTTGCAGGGACGCACGGCCTATGGAGGAGCATCGGCCGCAATCGCGCTGGCCGCTACCAAGGCAGCATTCACCGGCTTGCCACCGCTGCGCTGCGTTCAGGTTGCCTTCGTCGGACCGTTGGCAGGGCATGTGCGCATAATGCCGACGCTGCTCCGGAGGGGCAAAAACAGTGCGTTTATCGCCTGCGATGTGACTGGGAGCGATGGCGTGGGCCTGCGTGCGATGTTCCTCTTCATGGCTTCACGCGACTCCACGATCAATTATGCAAATCTCGGCGCGCCGCCACACGACCTTCCCGAAATCGACGCTGGCAATCCGGCCACAAGCCCACAAGGTTTCCTGTCGAACTTCGATTTCGCGCGCGGCGCCAAACGCGATGCGGGATACCTCCGATGGGCGCGGCTGCGTGATCGTACAGCCGTGGACGTCGAGACCGAGCTGCTCGCTATTGCCGATGCTTTACCCCCCGCCGCCATGATCTTTGCCAGGGACTGGGGTCCGATTTCGACGGCAACCTGGCAGATCAATCTTGTCAGCGATGCCCCCGCGACGGGCGACGGGTGGTGGTTGCTGGGCGCCGACACGCTCCAGGCCGGCCACGGATCGTCGAGTCAGACGATGACCATCTGGAACCGTGACGGCGCGGCGGTCGCAACTGCGACCCAAAGTGTTGCCTTGTTCGTGTGATCATCCCGTGCTCGCACTAGAGCAATTGCCCCTCAAGATCGGCGAGGGGGTCAATTTCGGTGTTGTGGCACGCGACCCTTACAGCAAGTCTCAGTAATCATGACTTATGAGCCCAATCGCGATATCCAATTGACCTGATGCGTCCTGTTTCGGCGATCAATTTATTCCAGGCATCGCAGCAATGGTCGACGATATCCTCACCTGACGT
>JAYVVA010000262.1:0-2960 GCA_043787435.1 Sphingomonadales bacterium
CGTCCATGAGGCTGTTACAGGATCGCACCTTACCAGTCACAAGGTTTGTCATATGATGCGTGAATCGAATAAAATAGGCGGCGACGCCCAAGAAGAGGCGCGGCGCATTGCGCAGCCTGGCACCCCTTACCACCGGAACTGAATTGTTGGTCTAGGACATAAGGCCGGCAGGCAGGATTATCGCTACGTTGGCAGATCGTGCGACAGCCTCCGCCCAGGCGGTGACTTTTGTAATTTCGTCGCCATGCCGTGCCACTACCTCATTATACTCCAGCGCGCGATCTCTGGTGCCGAAATCGAGGTTGGACTTGGAGTGTTTGGCAAACGTCCCGCCTGTCACGATCGCATTCAACTCTGGCTCTGAAAGCATCAGATCATAGTGTGCAGCTAAGGCGCCGATGGCATCGCAGGGGCGCGCAAGCAGGGTCTCGCTGTCGAGCGTGCGAATCCGTTTATTGCCAAATTCGGTGGCCAGCCGTTCGAATAATGCCTGCTGCGCAAGCCACCCAACGGCTGCCACCTGAAGATCGGTCAGTCCCAAATAGTCTTCAGGTTCGAACCCCAAATGGACAAGATCCTCGCGCAGCAATTTTATGAGAAGATCGCGTACCCAAAGTCGCCCGGTTATTCCCTTCTTGGCAATCGAGCCCAGATAAACGCCCAAGGGGGCGTAAAGCAGAACGGCCTTCGACTCTTTTTGCATGGCGAGAAGGCCACGTGCCAGGCCGTTCGCCAGATTGCTCGGTTTTATGATTGACTGCTCGCCTGCTGCCAGCGGTCGCGCAAGCAGGCCAGTCAAATAATCGAGCACTTTGGCAACATGGGCAGGCGGCCCCCCCCCGCGATGTCGCCATCCAACCAGATCGTTGTAAATAGCCGGTTCCTTGAGACCCATCGAAATGCCCGGGATGTCAAAGGCGCGCGCGAGCAGCGTCGAACAACAGAACGCGGAGTGAAAAATATAATGCGGGGATCTCGGGGCCGACATTGCACCGAAAGCCTCACTTCTTCCCACGACGACTTTATCCAAAGTGGCAGGCAGATATTCGTCGGTCAGGAACGTCGCGTTTCTGTGGACCTGACGCGACATTCGAACGAAATGAACTGTATCGTGTTGCGGATCGTACCTGTGCGCAAACCACTGCCCGTCGCCGATAAGCGCGGCGATGTCCGAGGCCCTTGTCATCGGTCGAATCCAAAACGATCGATCCACGGCTGGAGTATCGGCAACACTGGTTCGATGTGGGTGCGGTAACGTTCCCATTGCCGCGTGCCGTCGTACAACGGCTTGCGCACCTGCGCAGCGCTTGCCGTTGACACGCCACGCGTCTTAGCCGCTTTGCTGAAATTTCTAAGATCGGGCGACCAAGGCAGAGCGATGAAATCGCAAACTTCGCGCGTTGTTGCGTCGAAGTCACGGACGAGGGCGTCATATCGCAACTCGTGCGTTGTCAGCGGCAGCTTTTCAAGGCTGGTCTGTGTCAGGCGCATGAGCGCATCGTAATGGCGCGCAGTGCCTTCGAGACTGGTGTATTCGTAGGTTGTCGAGGTCAGCGCGAAATTGGTGTGGAAACAACTCCAGACGACGTCGCGCGGATCGCGCCGCATGATCAGGATCCGTGCGTCGGGAAAGAGCCTGGCGATTATCGGCAGCCGCAGCCCTTTCAGGGGATCCATATCGACGAACGTCTTGCCCACCACATTTAGCCCGGCAGCTTTGACCTTCGCCCAATAGGCTTCACGAAAGCGCTGCGCGCCGTCGGCAGTCAGGGTGGCGAGTTGATCGAACCCCGCCGCGTCAGCTAGGAATGCTTCATCCGCATCGCGCAGCGTCGGTCGCTCCTCCAGTGCGAGGACCTCCGGCAGCGATGCAAGGATATTTTCGACAAGCGTAGTGCCCGAGCGCGGGTAGCCCAGCAAAAATATATGGCGTCCTGCAGCGCCAGCGATCGGCGTCGGCGTCGGGATCGCCCAGTCTTCGATGGGCGTCCGAGCGAGCGAAGCACTAATCCGATCGATAAACGCACGATGTGTTTCGCGATCGCTGGCAAATTGCGCTGCATGAACCGCAGCAAATTCATATTTTGCAACCTTATACGCCCGAAATGCATCGTCGGTGCGATCGAGACGATCGAGTGCGTCGCCCAAGACGTTCAGAGCGTTCGCACGTTCTGAGGAAGGCAGCGCATCAGCGTCGAGAATCGGAGCAAGTCGCGCAGCCGCCGTTGCGCAGTCGCCGCCTTCAATCTCGACCGCTGCAAGGGCGCTGCTTGCGATCAGGTTGTCCGGATCGATTGCGAGTGCCTTCAACGCATGGTCGCGGACGACGTCGGTATCGCCCTTGCGGGCTGCAATCATCGCCATGCCCGCCCAAGCTGCGGCACTGCCAGGATCGAGTCTGGCAGCTTCGGCATAGCTCTGGGTGGCCTTTTCAAACGACCCGCCTGTCGACAAAACAAACCCCCGCTCGAGCCACGCCGCGGCATAGGTCGGGCACGCACGAATCGCAGCGTCGCAGTGCAACACCGCATCACGCAATTGGCGTCCCTCTCGGTACAGGACTGCCATTGTCGTGAGGGTGACCGGATCGTTCGGCGCGATGTGCAGCGCATTGTTTAACAGCTCGAAGGCCGCATCACGATTCCCCGCCTGAGCCTGATCCCAGGCGACAGTCACGTAATTGTAAGGATCGGTGTCGCCGCGCGCAATTGCGGCGGTCGCGGCGGCGACAGTGTCGGTCATGGCGATGCTTCTGCTCGATTACGCAATTTCGTCAAGTCTCGAGCATGAGCTTGCCGTCGCCCTCATCGACGCGCACCGTTGACCCGTCCGGCACGTCGCCCCGCAGGATGGCGTCGGCAAGCGGATCTTGAAGATATTTCTGGACCGCACGTTTCAAGGGACGCGCCCCATAGACCGG
This sequence comes from Sphingomonadales bacterium, assembly GCA_043787435.1. Taxonomy (GTDB): domain Bacteria; phylum Pseudomonadota; class Alphaproteobacteria; order Sphingomonadales; family Sphingomonadaceae; genus Sphingomonas_O. The sequence continues at coordinate 2,921 of JAYVVA010000262.1, forward strand.
ATCATAGCCGACGCGACCAAGCCATGCCCTTGCCGCATCG
>JAYVVA010000263.1:0-2061 GCA_043787435.1 Sphingomonadales bacterium
ACCCTGCCAAAGTCGCGCAACCGCGCCATCATTGCGGCGATCGTGGCGCTCGCAGAAGCGCTTGGCATGGAGACAACCGCCGAAGGCATCGAATCGCACGATCAGCTCGATCTGGTTCGGAACTTGCGGGTCAGCCATGTCCAGGGATGGATCTACAGCAAGGCTGTTCCTGCAGAGATCATTGGTGAGCGGCTGGCGAATGGCGAATGGCTGATGGTGCCGTCCGGTCCTGCGAGGCAGCGCTTCGAACGGCACTCGATGTATCGTACCGTCGGCGCAATCGACGGACATGTCTATCGTTCGGTGCTGATCCGCAATCTGTCCGAATCAGGCGCCTTGATCGAATGCTCGCTGGATATCCCGGTCGGCGGCCTGGTGCTTCTGGACTTACGTGAAGGTCAGCTCGTCTTTGGCAGAGTTCGTCGAGCGGCGCAGGGTCGCTTAGGCATAGAGTTCGAGCAGCCTCTGGTCAGTGACGGTGACGGAGGTCTTTGCACCAGCAATCGTGTTTCGGCTGCAGTCTTGAGCAAGCTCAACTTGCCTACAGCAGATGCGCCACATGCGAAGCGGCCGTCTGAGGCCGATAGCGCCGCATCCCTCGAAACGATCCGGGCAAAGCTTGGCATGTCTCATGTGCCTGTACGCGCACGACCCTTGGCTACGGGTGGGGAGGGTACGCTCTCGGCACGACGCGAGCCTGGTGAATGTGCTTCCGAAACCAGCGCTCGCCGCACGTTGCCGACGATCAACCAGTTGTCCCAAAAGCATCTGGAAAGCGTGCGCGGCGACGCCAGGCGCTACGACATGGACCGGCGCTGTCTGGAAGACCACATCTTGCCGCGGTTCGGCGCGAAGCGGGCGGATGAACTCGCGCCGTCGGAAATCGGCGAGTGGCTCACAAATATTATACGCGAAGAAGATTGGTCGCCAGCGAAGGCGAACCGGCTTCGAGGCGTCCTTGGGCAGATGTTCGTCATGGCCATGCAATGGGGCACACCTGGCAGCGGTGCGGCCGAGGGCGTGTCGCTGGTCAACCGGAGTGCGCGTGAGCGCTCGCTGACCGCTGAGGAGCTGGAACGGTTGAACACGGCAACCGAAGCCAGCCTCAATCCGCAGCTGAAATCAATCGTCACGCTGCTGATGCTGACCGGCACACGCCAGCGCGACCTGCTTGAGGCTGAATGGGCTCACCTCGATCTGGATCGCGGCATCTGGCAGATACCTTCGGCCCAGTCGGTAAACGAACGCACCGTTGCCCTCCCAAGCGCCGCGATCGCGATATTCCGGGAACTGCCTCGCGCCGCAGCGTGTCCGCAAGTTATAGTGAACCCCAAGACTGGCAAACCCTACCGCTCGTTCTTCAACAGCTGGGACACGGCCCGAAGGAAAGCGGGTCTGTCGGATCTGGAGATCGACGATCTTCGGCACAGCGCTTCTGGAGAAGCGTTGGCATGACGCCCAACCGGAGCACGGGTTACCAAGTCCTGTCGATGCGCTCGCGGAGCTCACGGGCGCCGGGTTCGCATGAGACCGAGTGCATTTTGTCCAAGCGTTGATTGCGGTCGCGTGCGTTCCCCCCGATCCTTGTCTCTTGCGTGTCGAAAGTGATGTCGCAAGCGTTGCGACTTCCCTTGTCGGCGTTCCTTTTATCGCCAAGGCGTTTTGCAGCGCCGGCTACGCACTGAGCTGCATCGGGAGCTGCTTGAGCCACTCGCCAGCTGTTGCGGTGAGGTAATGCGACAGATTCTGTTGGAGCGCCCTGGTCCCCCCCCGGCGCGAATGACGCAGGGCATGCGACGCAACGTGCAATGTGACGGAGATATTCTGGGCGAATTCGATGTCCTCCGTTGGCGCGTTGCAGGCTCGTAGTTGGTCAAGAGCGAGCCAAAGGCGGCTCTGGGCGCCTGTCGGGAGCGCGGGCGATAAAGATCCTGCCGCATCGGATACGACATCGTAAATTTCGGCGTACGCGTCCTTGTGCGCGAGACGTACCTCATGAAAAGGGTCGTGTTCCATACCGACAACTATTCCGCCCAATATGGTTAACAATTAGCAAATGCG
>JAYVVA010000264.1:0-21634 GCA_043787435.1 Sphingomonadales bacterium
ACGGCACCGCTCAAAGCCAATTTATGGCACAAGATCTCGGGACCGCTCTCGACAGTACTGATGCCGCTGTTGGCTGCTGTTGCAGCTTTCGGTTTGGCCCGTTCGGGCAAGTTGTTCGTCCGTGCGGTGATCGGGATGGGCCTGGGTTTTGCCTACTTCGTCGCAGATAACTTCGGGTTGGCGATGGGCAATCTGGGCGCTTACCCCCCATTGCTTGCGGCATGGGGGCCGTTCGTGCTGTTCCTCGCGCTCGGCGAAGCGGTACTGATCCGGACCGAGGAATAGCGCCGTTCAGTTGACTGATTTGCCGCGCATTGTGCTCGTCGCAAGGCGCGCGATAAGGCCAAGCAAACCAGCGTAATTTCCCTTGTGGTAGGGCGATTCCGGAGCGACAGCGACCGACACCCGCCGGTGTGCTTCGCCTAATGAATGATAGGGCAGGCTTGGCAACAGATGATGCAAGGCGTGATAACGTAAGCCAACTGGCGCCCACAGTGCAGGCAACATCGAAGGTGGTGGTACGTTCACCGAGTCGAGATATTGCGCCGTTACCGTCATTGCCTCGCCCTCGTTTTCCCAAAGATGGGCAACAAGAGTGCGAATTTGGTTGAGCAGCATAACGGCCGATGCGACGCCAAGGCCAATGACGAATGCCTGCGCGGCTATAATGTGGGTGGCGACCATCGCGATCAGGGATATCGCCCAGATGCTGCACGCCGCTTCCTGCCAGAACCACTGCCGCGCCAGCTCACCCTCGGGTGCGCGACGGCGAAAGGCCGGATTAATCTGCAACCCCGAATAGCGCTCTGTGACAATCTGGCGCAGCTTGGGGGAGAGCAGCGAGAGCGGCGTCAAGACGCCATAACGTATCAGCACGGCAACCGGCGCAAGCACCGACGCAACGACGAACACGGGCAAAGTCCACGGCTTCATAAGCGCAAGCGGCAAATACTCGGGGTCTTCAGCCGTCCCGTAGCGCGTGCGGGCATGATGGAGCGTATGCACGCCTTCATACATGAAGGACGGTACCAGCATGGGGACGCCAATGAGGAGGTTCCAGCCGAAGCGAAACCATGGCACATTTGAGTGCTTGATGTGAGTGAGCTCGTGGATGAAACTCCCGGCGCGGTAGAGAGCCAGAATAGCGACGAGCCCAGCGACGATCGCCCACCCGTTGGCCAGCGTAATGGCCTGGTAGAGCGCGGTATAGCCAATTGCGCTCGACGCGAGGAAGTCAGTCCAATAAATCGATGGCTTCGCAGTGTTGATGTCCCGCGTGAGTTCTGCAGCCGTCCGCAGCATCGCTACGTCGTCGGGAATCCGCGTTCGCACGGGTACTGACAGCGTTTCGGCGTCCTGCCGATCGAAGGAAGTGAGAGTTTCCATGGGAGCCGATGATTGCCGCATCGCACAAACATAGTAGCGACATGGTGGCGATGCCAGTGGCAAGCAGAAAGACGCGCTTGCCCTTTGTTTGCACGCCAGCGAAAACGCTGTCGAACTCAGCAGAGGTAATCGCGCGTGAACATCCGACCCGTTCTGTCAAAGGCCGATAAGAAAGCCTTCGTTGACCTGCCCTATCGCCTCTACGCGAAGGACCCGAACTGGGTGCCGCCACTCAAAGACGAGGTCTACAGCCTCCTCTCGCCCACTAAGAATCCTTGGTTCGAGCATGGCGAGGCCCAGTTGTTCGTCGCCGAATCCGAGGGTCGCATCACTGGGCGGATTTCGGCCCATCTTGACTATCTGGCGCTGTTGCAACCGGTCGAGCAAGGCATGGGGCCTGGCACCGGCTTTTGGGGATTCCTCGAAGCCGAAGAAGACACCACAGCTCGTGCGCTCCTCGGCGCTGCCGAAGAATGGCTGCGCGCGAAGGGCATGACCAAGTCCATGGGTCCACTCAGTTTTTCCTACTGGGACGAAATCGGCCTGTTAATTCAGGGGTTCGACCATCCGCCCACAGTCATGATGGCGTTTAACGCGGCGGCCTATCAGGAGTGGGTCGAGAGCGCTGACTATGTGGGCGTGCAAGATCTTTTTACCTATGCGCTGCCAATCGCAGGCGGCTTCCCCGAGATCGTAAACCGTGTCGTCGCCTCGGGCGAGCGCAACAGACGCATTCGAATTCGCCGCGTCGACAAAAAAATCTTCGATGCAGAGGCTGCGATCATCATCGGCATCCTCAACGATGCGTGGAGCGACAATTGGGGCTTTGTTCCCTTTACGGAAGCGGAAATCGCCTATGCCGGCAAGAAGCTGAGGCCGTTGGTCTTCAATGACCTCATTCGCATTGCCGAGGTCGAAGGTGAGCCTGCGGCGTTCATGATGTCGCTGCCCGACATGAACGAGAAGCTGATTGGCTATGCCGGCAATTTGATGCCGTTCAACTGGGCAAAGTTGCTGTGGTGGCTGCGCAAGCCGAGCTCACGCAAGATGCGCGTACCGCTGATGGGCGTTCTCAAGAAATATCAGTCGTCGCGCGTCGCCAGTCAACTCGCCTTCATGCTGATTGAGTTCATTCGCCGCGATGCGGTCGGCAAATTCGGCGCTGAAGACGGCGAGTTCGGTTGGGTCGTGTCATCGAACGGGCCGATGCGCTCAGTCGGCGAAGCCGTCGGGGGCGTCATCAACAAGGTGTACCGTGTTTACGAAAAGTCACTCTGATCCGGCGACTTTGCAGACTGGCGTAGCGCAACCCAGGTCGGTGCATGATCGCTTGCCCGTTCGCGGCCGCGATAGTCGCGATCGACGCCCGCATCGACCAAACGGTCGGCGGCCTCCGGCGACAGCATCAAATGGTCGATACGAAACCCGGCATCACGCGGCCAGGCATTCATCTGGTAATCCCAGAAAGTCCACATTCTGGCAGTTGGGTGCCACGATTTGAGCGCGTCGGTCCAGCCCTGCGCCGCCAGTCGCCGAAACGCAGCACGGGTTTCAGGCTGAACAAGCGCGTCACCCGCGAGGCCGCTGGGTGACCAGATATCAGCATCGGTTGGCACGACGTTATAGTCGCCTCCGAGAACGACTGGCCTCTCTTGTGCCAGGAGCACTGCCGCACGCGCATTCAGGCGCTCGAACCACGCAAGCTTGTAATCGAACTTTGGCCCTGGCTGTGGGTTACCGTTGGGCAGATAAATCGCGGCGACAATCAGGCCATTGACCTCTGCCTCGAGATATCGGCTATGCAGGTCGTCGGGATCATCCGGCAACCCGCGCAACCGTTCGACCGGGTCTGCACCAAGTGCCAATATCGCGACCCCGTTAAACCCTTTTTGCCCGTGCCAGATTGCGCCATAGCCCGCGTCACGGACAGCGCTTTCGGGGAAAGTATCGTCGCTGGACTTGATTTCCTGAAGGAGGACGATGTCGGGTTTCTGTTCGTCGAGCCACTCAATCAGACGCGGCAAGCGCGCCTTGATCCCATTCACATTGTAGGTCGCAATGCGCACTAGATCGAGAAACTCGATCCACAGCCACATCCTGATACAGCATTTGGATTTGTGACGCGAAATGCCGCGCCGCCGAGCGACTCCACATAGTCAACCTCGGCACCGGCAATCAGGTCAAAGCTGGTCGGATCGACAATCAACGATACGCCATTGCGCGTGGCAACGTTGTCGTTCACTTCGGGTGCGTCTGCGAGGGCGAACTTGTACTGAAACCCCGAACACCCTCCTCCCTCTACTGCGAGGCGCAGAACCGGGGGCTTACCCTGACGTTGGGCGATCGACGCGACGCGCCTAGCAGCGGCTTCAGTGAGATCTACAGAGGGGCTCATAAAGCAGTAGATAGGCCTGCGCAGAGCGGCCGGCAAGCTATTCGCCCTTGGGACCGCCGATGGCTACATTGCCTCGCGTCTGCATCGCCACGAGATAATCTGCAGATTGCAGGAACGGCATCGGGTTCACTGCATGACCGTCAAGGCGCACTTCGTAGTGAAGATGTGATCCTGTGGAACGTCCGGTCGATCCCATTCTCGCGATCAGCTGACCACGTGTAACGTGCATACCAGGCTGAACAAGGATCGCGGAGAGATGACCGTAGCGGGTCTGGATACCCTTACCGTGGTCGAGCTCCACCAAATTTCCATAACCGTTGGCCCACTGCGCGCGCGCAACTATACCGTCAGCCGTCGCGTAGATCGATGTGCCAAGGCGGCCTGGAATATCGACACCGGCATGCATGGCCGCGCCGCCTCGGAACGGATCGCTTCGTACGCCGAAGCCACTGGTGAAAGTCACAGCGTCAACCGGGCGCTGCGATGGAATGGCAGCCATGCCCTGCTGAAGCTGCTCGAGCCGCTTCCATGACTGGAACAAAGCACGGAACTGCGGATCCGGCTGTCCCTTAGCTGTCGGCGCAGAGCTGGCGCTCGGCATTGGCTCATAGGCTCCCCCCATCGCGCCGGACACGAGATGAAAGCGACGCGTGTCGATGCCAAGTCGGCTAACCGCCGCGGCGGTTGCCTGGTATTTAGCGTTTGTCTGAGCGGCAAGACGGTGCGCCAGCATATCCTGCTGACCCTCGGCCGAAGCAAGCGGCGCCAGCACTTTACCAACCAGCGGTGATGTCGGCGCGTTGGTTGTGGGCAAGGAAGCGGGCATAGCGCCATTCCCCGACACGACGGCGTCAAGCATCGCCTGACGCGCTTCGAGACGCTTTCCATGTTCGGCAGCTGCTACCCGAATTGTTGCCATTTCAGCTTCCATGGCTGCAACCTTGGCATTCATGCGGACGACAGCGGCGTCTGACGAAAGGGCCGAGGTTAGGGCACCAGCCACTGCTGGCGTACCAACCGCGATCTGGGCAGCAGCAACAAGAGAGAGGCTCAGCGTCATCGCCCCGGCTGCGGCGCCGGCGATCTGCGCCTTGGCCGAGACATTAATGCAGCGCATCGTGGCACCGTCATGAAAAAACAGATCCCGCGATTTGAACTTATTGCGGAGCGTGGACACAAAACCGTCCCGTCCAGAAAAACGACCCAAATTCATTCAATCCCCCGCAACCCAAAGGGTGAGCTGAAACTTTCAATGACATTGCGCGTTATTAACTTGTCAGAAACCGCGCGCCGCTCTGGTTATCTTGTTGGAATAATGTTCCGCGAGCAGCAATGCTGCCGCGTCAGGACGCAAGACTGGCACGACGAGTCGATCGGATACCGAGGAATTGCCGGATTAATGGGTCCAAGCCAGCTTGGCCCGACTACGACGACGAAAGCGACGTTGCTGCACGCAAGACCGATTCGGCATGTCCCTTAACTTTCACCTTGCGCCATACCTGGGCCACACGACCGTCGTCAGCGATCAGAAACGTTGCCCGTTCGATGCCCATATACGATCGCCCGTACATCGACTTTTCTACCCAGACGCCGAACGCCTCACACAGGCTGCCGTCAGCATCGGACACGAGGGCGACGGCAAGCGCGTGTTTTTTAGAAAATTTCTCGTGGCTAGCGGTCGTATCTCTCGACACCCCGAGAACGGTGATGCCGGCGCGGGCGAATTCCTCCGCCAGAATGCTGAAGTCTCTTGCCTCTGTCGTGCAGCCAGGCGTGTCGTCCTTGGGATAAAAATAAATCACGAGCACTTTGGCACGATAGTCGGTCACGCTGCAGAGCGATCCGTCGCTCAATTCAATTGGCGCGTCGGGCGCCATGTCACCGATACTTATCATCCGGGTTCCATTGTAGGTTGTAAGATCTGGGCAAAATGCCGGGACACGCACTGCCGCGCCGTTTCTAACTCCGCAAGAAGCGACGCCCAATCGGGTGCGTGACACGCGCGGGCAAGCAATGCGCAGGTCGCCGGCGCCGGCTCGGCGAGATCAGGCGCCACTAGGCGCAGCACAACAAGAAGGCGAGTCAACAAATCGTGCGCCGCCCCGAGTTCAACCTCGACAAGGCCCTGTTTTGCAAGCGCTGAAATCGCCTCGCGGAGATCCGGAAACAAACCGACGCCGTGGATCAGCTGTTGGAAATGCACCGCAAACTCCAGGTCCACGAGGCCGCCCGGGCCTAATTTGACGTCAAGCAAACCCTTGGCGGGTTTGTGGACTGCGATCTCGGCGCGCATTTTCAGCACATCAGCGGCGACTGTCGCCGCGTTGCGCGGCCGTTCAAGGGTCTGCCGCACGATGTCGTAGACGATTTTCCTCCCAGCCTCAGAGCCGAAAACCGGCCGGGCGCGCGCCAGAGCCATGTGCTCCCACGTCCATGCCGCTTCGCGCTGATAGTGGTCGAAAGACTCGACCGACACGACAAGAGGGCCCTGCGTGCCCGAAGGCCGCAGCCGCGTGTCGATTTCATATAGCGGGCCCACTGACGTCGGCACCGACAACGCCCCCGTCACGCGCTGCGCAAGCCGATTGAAATAGTGTGTGGCGCCAAGCGAGCGTCCACCGTCTGCCTCCGCGCTGTAGTCACCCGAAAACAGGTAAATCAAGTCAAGATCCGAGGCATGCGTTAGAAGGCCCCCTCCGTATCGGCCGAGTGCGAGGATGATCAACTCACCGCCTGGTACTCTGCCGTGGACCAACTCGAAATCGGCAATCACACGCGATGCGATGACCTCGAGCGCGACATCAGCCAGCGCGCCATATCCAGCTGCAACATCGAGCGGGTCAGCAATTCCTTCCACGATCTGGACGCCGAGCGCAAAACGATACTCGCCGACTACATGCCGAACGCCGTCGAACACCGCCTCGGCGTCGCTTGTTCCGCCCGCAGTCATTTCAGCGACCAGCGCCGATTCATCCGGAATGGGTCCAAACGCCGTACGATCGACCAGCCGGTCGAGCAACATCGGACGCTGCGCCAATGCATCGGCAAGTATCGGGGCATGGCTGAGGATATCAACGAGAAGCACACGAAGCCCAGGCTGAGCATCGAGCAAGCGGAACAAGTTAATCCCGCTCGACAGGTGTCCCAGTAATAAATCGAGGCGGGCCAAGGCTGCATCCGGATCAGGTGCTTTGGCCATGTCGGCGAGCATGTCGGGTAAAAGTTTTTCGAATGCGGCAACTGCAGCCGGGCTGCGGATTGCTCGAATACTCCCGGCGCGCCAGCGGGCAATTCGTGCTTCGGCTTCAGCGAGGTTTCGAAATCCGTAACTGCCCATGTTGCTGGGGCGTTTCGCAGACCTAGGCTCGCCAGCGTGTTCGTCGAGCGCGTCGTACAACGATCCAACACGGTCGACATGCGGCCTCAAGAGGGCGAGCAGCGCGTCGCCGTCGGCGAGGCCATGCAACCGCGCCACGTTGTCGAGCGCTGCGGTGTCCTTTGGCAGCACATGTGTCTGGCGATCATCGATCAGCTGCAGCCGGTGCTCGATCGTCCTCAAGACGCGATAGGCGTCCGCAAGGTCCGCAGCTTCGCCAGTGTCGATCAGCCCGGCGCTCGCGATTGCTGCAAGCGCAGGAAGTGTCGCGCCGTCGCGCAACGCAGGATTTCGCCCGCCATGGATCAATTGCTGGATCTGAGCATGAAATTCTACCTCGCGAATGCCGCCGCGGCCGCGCTTCAGGTCAAATCCGGGTGCAAGCAATTGGTCTCCGTGGTGGTCGCGGATCGCGCGGGTCAGCGCACGCAGCTCGCCGATAGCCCCAAAATCGAGGCTTCGCCGCCACACGAAGGGGGCGATCGCGTCGAGCAAACGTTTGCCAAGCGCAATGTCCCCGGCCGCCGCCCTCGCGCGAATGAAGGCAGCACGTTCCCACGCCAACGCACTCGATTCATAATGCGCGATTGCGGCATCTACCGGGAGTGCGATCGGCGTCGCTTCCGACGCAGGGCGTAAACGCAGATCGACCCGAAACACAAATCCGTCGGCATCACGCGCCTGCAGCAGGTCGACAACCTGCCGCGCGATGCGCACGGCGGCCTCGGCGGGTTCCTCCCGCACTAAATGCGGCAACGTGCGCGGATCGTAGATGAAAATCGGATCGATGTCGGAACTGAAATTGAGTTCGCGGCTGCCGTGCTTGCCGAGCGCGATCGCGGCAAAACCCTGTGGCTCCGCGCCGGGCACGTGTGCGCGAATGGCGGTCTGGATTGCGGTGTCCACTGCATAGTCCGCAAAATCGCTCAGCGCGCGGACAACCGGTTCCAACGGCCAGAATTCACCGATATCGGCAACCGCCAGCGCCAATATCGTGCGTCCACGTTGCCGCCGCAGTCTGGAAGCCGCCGTTGGCGCATCGACCTGTTGTGCGATGGCTAAGGCAGACTCTATTTGCCCATCGCTCAATGCCGCGACGACATCGCCGTGAAGTTCGATCATCCTCGTGAGGAAAGGGGAATGCGCGGCAAACCGCGCAGTAATCACGTTGATGTCGAGCGGCGCGCGAAGGTCAGTTATTGTCAAACGTGTCTCGACATTGAATCGTTGGTTCGTTGAAAATCAGAGATCTGGACGACGTTCAGCGAGGCTGTGCAACTGGTACCACATCGCCAGTCGGGCGAAACCTTCAAAACGGCCGCGTGCCGCTTGGCTATTTGCCGTCTTGATCGTCGATTTTCTCACAGGTGCGGGGCAGACGCCGAGCATTTCGAACGCGCAGTATCGACAGAAACAAGAGCGGCTCGCTCTTGCCTGCAAGCCCGAGCCAGTAACGATTTGCAGTCCTGCCGTCACCCTTTGTCTACCACCGTATTTGCGTAAGCGGACCCGACCTTGAAACTTCGACGCTCAGCAGGCGTTGAGCTAATATGGATTCCAGCGATCCCCTCGACAAATTACCCGTTATCCGGGAAATTGCAGGTCCGAGTCCGATTGACGGCATCGGTCGAGCCTTGCGACGCACCTTCCCAGCGACAACTGATGTATCAATTGACTTCGGCCGGTTACTTGCAGCGCTTGACCTTATTCCAACGGTGTGTCCGCGCGGCTTAGCGTTGCGACCTCGTCCATAATTGTATCAAGCGCCGACTTTTCGCCGCGGTGATGCGAGGCACGCGGTGTCAACTCATTACCGTCCATCAGCGCCTCCAACGCAACACGTCCGCGCGCGACGCGACTTTTGATGGTTCCGACGGCAACGCCGCAGATTTCCGCCGCTTCCTCATAGGCGAAGCCACCTGCCCCAACCAGAATGAGCGCCTCGCGCTGCGATTGTGGTAACCGCACAAGCGCGCGTTCAACGTCACCCAGTTCGACCTGCCGATCCTGACCCGCCGGTGCCGCAAGCAACCGGTCTGCAACTAAGTCATCCCATTCACCGGTGAAGCGCGCCCGACGCATTTGAGACAGGAAGAGGTTGCGCAAGATAATGAATGTCCAGGCGCGCATATTCGTGCCTGCCTGAAACCGTCCCCGCGCTGCCCAGGCTTTCAAGAGCGTTTCCTGGACCAGGTCGTCGGCCAGATCGCGGTTCCCCGACAGCGACCGCCCAAACGCGCGCAGCTGCGGAATGACTTGCCCGAGTTCAGACTTGAAATCGACATCCGACAACGCGACGCGTTCGGCTTCACGGTCGAAGCCCGTGTCGGGCTTCTTGGCAATCATCATCAACCCATCCAGCCCATCGCGACGATACCACCAAGCGCCGCCACAACGAGGACGAGCGAGGCGATCAATACATAGCGCATGACGCCAGGCCCCGTGCCTGCGCGCGCGTCGGTCGCCGTTTCGTGAATGGGTTGCTCGTCTGCCATTTCATGCTCCGCCATTGTGTCCGTTAACGCGCCTGCCGCGCACGCGGTTCCATCACGCAGCCGGAACGGTAGCCTCATCGAAGAACAGCGCTTGCGCGATTGCCGTCCGGACCGTCGCACGCTGGAATGGCTTGGTGATCAGAAACGTCGGCTCGGGTCTCTCACCGGTCAACAGGCGTTCGGGGAAGGCGGTGATAAAGATCACGGGAACAGAAAACTCCGCCAGAATCTCCTTGACCGCATCAATGCCTGAGCTGTTGTCGGCAAGCTGGATGTCCGCGAGGACAAGGCCTGGTCGATGCGCCCGTGCGAGCGCAACGGCCTCTTCAGCGGTGACGGCAATCCCAGTTACGGCGTGCCCGAGGTCGCGAACGATTGTCTCGATATCCATCGCGATCATCGGCTCATCTTCGATGATGAGCACGCTCGCTCTGGTCTGCGATTCGATGTCCAACAACGCCGCGGCAACGAGCGACTGGACCTCGTTCGCGTCGGCATCGATCAGATACGCTGTGTCATCGAACGTAAATCCCTCCATCGCGGTCAATAACAAAGCTTGGCGCGACCGTGGCGTGATCCGTGACAAACGTGCCCGCGCTATGGCGTCGTGATCGTCGCCCCCGTCATCGATCTGGTCACCCGCGAGTTCGGTCGAGGCCCAAATGACCTGGAATGTCCGATAGAGCCCCAGCCGCGGATCGACGTTGACGGGAAATTCGGCGGGCGCAGCAATAATCGCTTCAAGCGTTGCTCGGACGTAAGCATCGCCATGCGACTGGCTACCGGTCAAGGCGCGCGCATAGCGGCGTACGAAGGGGAGGTGAGGAGCAAGTTGCTGGCCGAGCGACATCTGATTTTCGTCCTTAGTTACGCTTAGCGTCCGATTCTGTCGGACTGTATAGTGCATGTTGCAACCCCCCTGCCTATCGCCTTATGTGGCGCCCGACCGTTACGGTTGCGAAATTCCCGCGAATGGTGGAACCAACGAACGCCGAAATGGTTTCATTACTGCTGGGGGACATAACGTAGCCTAGCGGAAAACATTGGATAAGGCCCAGTTGTCGTCGTTTTTGCCTTTGGGTGGAAACGACGATTCGAGTCGGCGCTTTTGAAGGATGACGCCTTGGCGGAGCGGCCTGTTACGAATCAACGTGAGCAAAAGGGCGCAAAGCCTGTCTCCAACCCTGCAAAATCGTCACAAGCCGACGTCGGCATTGCATTGCGGCAGGCGTTTCAAGCGGCGGTGAACGAAGAGGTGCCCGACGAATTGCTCGACCTGCTCCGACGTCTCGATTGAGATAGCAGCACGTGGTGAGCAACGTCCGGGATCGCTGGGCAGAATATTACGCGCAACTGTCGACCAGTGCGAAGTTGATTCTCATTCTGTCGCTCGCGCTAGCACCCCTCGGCGCCATCGCACTGCTCGCGTCGCTTCAATCGTCGCGAATGGCCGACGCACAGCGCAGGTCGGAACTGCGCGTGGCCGCGACCGAAGCAACCCGCAAACTCGCGACCGAACTTGCGTCTGATATTGTTGCGCTGCGCGATGCGGGGCGAGGTATGGACTCAGCGCCCGGTAGCGCCGAGCCATGTGCGCGGGTCGAGGCATTGCTTTCTTCGCGAGGAACTGGGCGTGTCCCTTTTGCGCTTTTCGGGGTCGCGTCCGCGCCGCTCTGCGCGACCGCTGGAATGGCATCGAACCGTCCTGCCAGTTCGTTCGATGCGAACATTGGCTTTCACACATCTGGCAAGATGCTCGACGTCATTGTGCCCTCCCCTGGCGGCAGCAATGTTGCCGTCGCACGCTACACCCCGCAGATGCTGGCTCGCTTCGCGGAACCCGCCGGCTATGGCAGCGCATACCGGATGACAATCGACATCGATGGCGCGCCATTGGTTTTAGCCGAGCGCAATGGCGAAACCGGTTTTGATCGAACTGAAACCGTCTCGATGCCAGTCGGTGTGGGACCATTGTCGCTGTCGATGACCGTCGCCAGCGCGCAGTTTGGGGCCGCCGAAGCGCTGCTCACGTTCTTGCCGCTGCTGATGTGGGCTTCGGCGTCTGCCGTCGGGTTTTACGTCGTGGACAGGCTGCTTATCCGCCCGCTTAAATTGCTGCGCTCGAGTGTCGCTACATATGAACCGGGTTCATCGCGCCGGACGCTGACCCGCACGCCGGCCATCGAAATCCGCGAGCTCGAAACCAGCTTTGCGGCCTTTGCTGACCGTCTCGCGGAGCGCGAGCACGATCTTGAACGCGCCCTATCTGATCAGGTTCGACTGACGCGCGAGGTGCATCACCGCGTCAAAAACAACCTTCAGGTGATAGCGAGTCTAATCAGCCTGCACGCTCGCGACTCCGTCTCGGCTGATGCCGAACTTGCCTACGCGAGCATTCAGCGTCGTGTCGACGCGCTCGCAATCGTCCATCGCAACCATTACGCCGAACTCGAGCAGAACCATGGTATCGACGCCAAAGCATTGCTCAGCGAGCTCATCGGGAATTTTCGGGCCAATCCAAAACCAGCGGCGATGCCGCCTAAAATCACCCTGGCGGCGTCACTGCTTTATGTGACCCAGGACACCGCGATTCCCTTGGCATTCCTGTTCACCGAGATTGCCGAGCTTGCCTTGTTCGCCGATCCAACCTCGCCGCTTGCCGTGACGGTGGTCGCCACGGGCAAACCTGGTGACGAAGCTCGGATTGCCACGCTCGACATCGCTTCGGCTGTGCTTAGCCCACCGACGCACGGCGAGCGGACGCCAGCTTTGCGAATCATCGAAGGGCTAGCCCGCCAGCTGCGCGCGCCGATGAAATTTGACCCGGTTCGTCATGCCTACACCTTCGAATTCGCGACGATTGAAAACATCACGTTTTCATAATTTATTTTATGAAGCAGGGAACCTGTTTGTCACCACGACGTTTTTAACTTCGGATGGCGGCCTTTTGCCCCCCGCTCTCGCCATCCACGATCAGGGTCCGAGAGTTTGTGCCACCCCCCCCGGCGCTGCTTTCGGACCCATATTGTTGTTTTGCGCTATGGCGCGGCCGGCTCCGCGACCCGCTTGCGGCGCGCGCGTTCCGTAAACCATGTCGCGATCAACGTGAGCTCGTATAAGACGCATAACGGCACAGCGAGCAACAGCATTGAGCCAATGTCGGGCGGCGTCAGCACCATGGCGATCCCAAATGCTCCCACGATCGCATAACGACGCGACGCTACCAGCTGTTTTCGTGTGACAATGCCCGCGGCCTCGAGCAGCATGAGCAATACCGGCAGCAAGAACGACAGACCAAAACCGAACAGGAACTGCATGACGAACGTCAGATAGTTACCGACGGCAGGTAGTGCTTCTTGTTGTACGCCGCCGATCATCCCTTGAAAATTGGCCCCGAGCAGAAAATGCAGCGCAAGCGGGATTGCAACAAAGTAAGCCAGGCTCGCGCCCATCGCGAACAGGACTGGTGTCGCAAAAAGAAAAGGCAGGGCAGCGCGTTTTTCTTTTTTGTAGAGCCCGGGCGCAATGAATAACCAGATCTGGTTCGCGATCACCGGAAATGCCAACATAATCGCGGAGAAAAACGCGACCTTTAGCTCGACGAAAAATGCTTCAAATATCTGCGTATAAATGAGCTTATTCTGTCCCGCGACAAGCAGCGGATGCACCAGCACGGCAAAAATGTCGCGCGCAAAGTACAGGCAGATGCAAAATGCCAGGGCCAGCGCGACAAAGCTCCAAAGCAAGCGGCGGCGCAGCTCAATCAGATGGTCGAGTAACGGCGCCTTCGATGCATCAAGGTCGGAATCGAACTCGCTCACGTCGACTTGTCTGCTGTCGCGGCCGGCGCGGCTAACGGATCATTAGAAGCCGTCGAGCGCCCGGACGCGCCAGACTCGGACGAGGGCGCAGACAAATCAGTCAGCACACTGTGCTCGGCGATGATCCGGGCATTCTCGTCTTTCCACTTTTTTTCCATTTCCTCGAGCTCGGCCTCTCGGACCATGGCATCAAATCCGCTCCGGAACTGGCTCGCCATGCCGCGCGCCTTTCCGACGAAGCGACCAACAACGCGCATCGCCTTGGGCAAGTCCTTGGGGCCAATGACAATGAGCGCTACAAGCGCGAGCAGCATGAACTCGGACGGCGCGATGTCAAACATAGAGAAACGCCGTTCCTTCGTAACGCCCTACGGCCTTAGGCCTGGGCATCCTTGGTTACTGAAGCTGCTTTAGCTGCTTCGTGCTCAGCAATAATGTCCGCCGCAGTTCTGCCCTCGATCAAGGTTGCAGGCTTGGAAGGCCCCATCCCGTCTTCCTCGGCCATGCCCTTTTTAAAGTTCTTTACCCCTTTGGCGACGTCGCCCATCATCGAAGAAAACCGGCCACCGCCAAGCAGCAGGATTGCGATCACCGCGAAGATGAGGATATGCGGAAGCGAGAGACCCATTGTTCGAACTCCGTAATTTGGACTCTATCTAGTCGCTCTCGTCGGCGCTTTCCAGTTCCGCGTCATTTTCGACGATGTCCCAGTCGTCGTCAGCCGACTCGAGCATCCCCGCCGCTCGCAAATCCTCGATGCCGGGCAGGTCGCGCCGGTCGACCAGACCGAAATGCGAAAGGAAGTCAGGCGTCGTCGCATAGGTTAACGGACGACCCGGGATTTGCCTTCGCCCCGCCGGCGCGATCCAGCCCGCCTCCATCAGGACGTCGAGTGTCCCTCTTGAAATCTGGACGCCACGAATAGCCTCGATGTCCGCGCGGCTCACTGGTTCGTGATAGGCAATAATGGCCAGCGTCTCTACACCAGCGCGGCTGAGGCGGCGCGCAGTCTCGCGCGTTTCGCGCAGCAAATGGGCTAGGTCGGCCGGTGTCTGAAAGTGCCAGCGACCACCGCGCTCGACCAGTTCAATACCGTGACCCGCATGCCGTGCCGCAACACGCGTCAACGCTTCGCCTACATCAGCAACGTCGAGACGTCGTGCGACATCGTCTCCCGCAAGTGGCACTTTGCTGGCAAATAACAGCGCTTCGACGGCCCGCACGAGATCGTCTGGAGCGATCATGCGGCCTTCACCAGCAGCGGCCCGAATGCAGCATCTTGCCGCAAATCGAGCGTCCCGCGCCGCGCCAGTTCGAGCATCGCCACCACGGTCGAGGCCAGTACCGACCGCTGGAAATCGGGGTCGCCGATTTTGGGCATGAATGCCGCGATTGGCGTCCAGTCGTGCACGCCGCCCACCATCGCCTCGATGCGCTTTACCGCCGCCTCGAGCGTCATGACCGGGCGACGGCTGACTTGATGAAGCACCGGGGCACTACGTGCTTTGACCCGGCTATAGCCCGCGATGAGGTCGTAAAGACCGACCTGCCAAAGCATATGTCTGTCGCTCGCCAAACCTTCGGGCGCGCCGCGCAAGAAAACGTCTCGATCGAGGCGGTCCCGCGTCATCAACCGGGCTCCACTGTCGCGCATGGCATCAAGCCGCATCAGTCGCTGCTGAAGTCGCCACGCAAGCTCGTGCGGCGATGGATCGGCCTGCTCGACCTTGGGCAATAGCAAACACGATTTGAGATAGGCCAGCCATGCAGCCATAACGAGATAATCGGCGGCCTGATCGAGGTGATTGGCGCCTACGCATTCAAGATATTCGAGATACTGATCGACGAGCGCAAGGATCGAAACGGCGCGCAGATCAACTTTCTGCGACCGCGCGAGCGCGAGCAGAAGGTCGAGCGGCCCTTCCCACGCGCCCAGATCGACGGTCAAAGAGCCGACTTCCTCCGTCATGCCAATGCCAGCAACTCGTCCCGCTTGACGAGCAAGCCCGGGAGCGCCGCAAAGTCGTTGACCGGCGCAATGGTCGCCATCGCCCGTGACAACCGTGTGCGACCTAACTCGGGCATCGACGGCAGGCTGTTGGCGATTCCGAGCATCTCGTCCATCCGGGCCCAGCAATTGAGTGCAATATCGCAGCCTGCCGCAATTGCGGCTGCTGCGCGCGCAGGAACATCACCGTTGAGCGCCTGCATGTCGAGATCGTCGCTCATCAAAAGCCCTTCAAAGCCGATCGTTTCGCGAATGATGTTGCCAATGATTGTTGACGACAGGGTGGCGCAGTATTCGGTATCCCACGCCGGGAACATGATGTGCCCGGTCATGCCCATCGGCGCGTCATTCAGGCGGCAAAACGGCTGCAAATCGGCCGTTAATGTAGGGGCGTCTGCATCAACCACCGGCAGATCGTAATGACTGTCTACGCGCGCACGACCTTGCCCCGGCATGTGCTTGACGACGCCCACCACACCGCCGCGGCGCAGGCCGTCGATCACCGCTCGGCCGAGCGAGGCGACGCGGACCGGATCGCTTCCGAACGCACGATCGCCGATCGCAGGATGAGTTTCGGGCACCCGGACGTCGAGCAATGGCAGGCAGTTGACCGTGATGCCGACCTCGGCCAGCATCAGCCCCAGAGCCTCGGCATTGACGCCCACCGCCTCGAGCGCCGAAATCGGCGCGACATCGTAAAGCGCGTCGAACGCGCCTCCAGGCGGAAAAGCGGGCCATTCGGGCGGTTGCATCCGCGCAACGCGCCCGCCTTCCTGATCAATCAGGATCGCGACGTCCTCCCGACCTTCAAGCGCCCGCAAACTATCCGTGAGTGCGCGCAGTTGAGACCGGTTTACGCAGTTGCGTTTAAAAAGGATGTATCCCGCCGGTTTCGCGTCGGCGAAAAAAGCGCGCTCATCTACCGTCAGCATAGGCCCGGACAGGCCAAAAATCGCAGGGGTCATGCCAAGCGGCATACCCCGACGTGACGCGAGGTCAATTGACTTGGATACAGTTCTCGCCTGCGGCTCTGAGCTTGGCGCACACGGCGGCTGCATTCGGCCCGGCGTCGGCCCGCAAACGATAGACTGTCGATCCGGCTACGGTTGCCGAAATTATCGAGCGAGGCAGCGGCGCGACATACGCGTAGTGCCCAGTCAGCATTGTCCAGGCCGTTCCCGCTTTTGCCTCGGACCCGAACGCACCCAGCTGAATGATTCGGCCGATGCTCTTTGCTGGCTCAACGACCGCAACGGGAGACTTGGCGACCAATGGTGCCGCCGCCTTCGGTACGGCGACGGTTGTATTTGCCGAAGGCTTGCCCGCCGCATCCGCTTTCGTTCCCGCTTTGACACCCTTTACAGGTGCTTCCGGCAAGGCGTTGCTGTCGATCTTGCCGTTCGCTTCAGCGCCTTCCGACGTGGCAAAGGCGCTGTCGCCCTTGCCTTCGACTTTCATGCCGCCGGGCGCGTCGGGCTTAACCTTATAGTCGCCTTCAGCGGCAGCAATAACGGTTGGGTCTGCCGCGGGCGGGGCGGATTTTGAGCGCAGGAACCACACGCCGCCGATCACGACGCCAAGCGTGATCAGTGCGACAACGATCAGCGCTGCAAGTTTCCCGACAGAAACGCCTTCGTCTGCATCTTCATCATTCACGGCTTCGAGCCACGGTAGCCGGTCTTCGTCGGTCGCGGTGTCGCGTGCGGTATCGCTCAACTTACGTCTCCCAACTCACATTTCTTCTGCGGCTGCCACACCCATGATCGACAGCCCATTACGAATGATTTGAGCTATACCATCACTGAGGAAAAGACGCGCGGCACTAAGTTGGACGTCGTTAACCACCAGGACCCGCCGATCTGCGCGATCGTGTCCCAAATTGAAATACCCGTGAAACGCGGCTGCGAGGTCATAAAGATAAAAAGCAATCCGATGCGGCTCGCGCGCCAGCGCCGCGGATTCGACGATTCGCGGGAACTGCGCGGCAATTTTCACAAGTGCCAGATCCTCAGCATCGAGACGCGCTGTGCCTGCCACCTCTCCCGTGATCCCCGCTTCTGCGGCCTTGCGACCGATCGAGCGAATACGGGCATGGGCGTATTGGACATAGAACACCGGATTGTCCTTCGACGCCTCGACAACCTTGGCGAAGTCAAAGTCCATCTGCGCATCTGACTTGCGCGTGAGCATTGTAAAGCGGACGACGTCCTTGCCGACCTCTTTCACGACATCCGCGAGCGTCACAAAATTTCCCGACCGCTTGGACATCTTCACCGGCTCACCTGCGCGGAGAAGGCGAACCATCTGGATCAGTTTTACGTCGAACGGCTTGCCGCCGGTCAACGCTGCCACCGCTGCACGGATACGCTTGACGGTGCCGGCGTGGTCAGCGCCCCAGATATCGATCAGCGCATCGGCTGTCTCCGATTTCTGAAAGTGATAAGCCATATCGACACCGAAATACGTCCAGCTACCATCCGACTTGCGGATCGGCCGATCCTGATCGTCGCCGAAGCTGGTCGACCTGAACAAAGGCAGCGTTACGGGCTCCCAGTCGGGATCAATTTCGCCCTTTGGGGCTTCGAGGACGCCGTCGTAGACGAGACCAGCTGCGCGAAGCACAGCTTCGGCAGCTTCGGGTTTTTTGGCCGCCTGTACATCGGCCTCACTAGCAAAGACGTCGTGATGAATATCGAGCAAGGCCAAATCTGCCTTGATGAGTTCCAGCATTGCTGCAACCGCCCTGGTTCGGAACAGGACGAGCCACTCATCCTCGGCTTTGCCAACCCAGACGTCGCCGAATTCGACAGCAAGAGCCATTCCGACTGGTGTTAGATAAACGCCGGGGTAGAACCCTTCTGGAATTTCGCCCACTGCTTCGCCCAGCGCCTCGCGGTACCGAAGGTAAACCGACCGTGCGAGCACATCGACTTGAGCACCCGCGTCGTTGACGTAATATTCACGTGTGACTTTGTGTCCGGCCCATTCAAGCAGGCTCGCCAGCGCGTCGCCGACGACCGCGCCGCGGCAGTGCCCCATGTGTATCGGCCCGGTCGGATTGGCAGAGACATATTCGATGTTGACGGTCGACCCGGCGCCGATGTCCGAGCGCCCGTAATTTGCGCCGGCTGCGAAGATGGCCACCAGTTCAGCGCGCCAGACATCGTCGGCCAGTCGCAGATTGATGAAACCAGGCCCGGCTATTTCGACGAAGTCAACGCCGGGCACAGCCTCAAGCTCGGGCTTGAGCATCTCAGCCAGAACACGCGGGGCAATACCGGTTCCCTTTGCCAATACCATGGCGGCATTCGTCGACAGATCTCCGTGCGACGGATCGCGCGGCGGTTCAACTGTCACATTGCGCCGCGGTGCATCGGCTACTGCAGGCACCCGGTCGAGCGCGGCATTGAGCTGCGCAATGAAGTTCTTGTAAAGCGTCATGGTGCGGCGGCGCTTAGGCGAGATTGCGCGCCGACTCCAGCATGTCGCGGTTGTGGTGAATATGGACGCCGGCGGCGGCAATCGCGCTGTCCCGGTCAAACCGGCGCAGCATCAGCGCATTCGTCAGAGTGCTGATGAAGTTTCCAATTCGTTCGGTCGGGCGCGAATCGTGCGTCCGCCGTCCGACGAGCACCCGGGGCGAAAAATGTCCAACCGCTCGAACCCCAGTGTGGTCACGATTGCTTCCGCTCGACCCTTTGTTGCGATGTAGACATTCGCCGAGCGCGAACTGGCCGCGACTGACGACACCATCACAAACTGACGCTCGCCGGCGATTTTGGCCGCTTCTGCGACCGCCACAACGGCGTCATGATCAATCGCAGCAAACGATGGGCGCGGCCCGGCTTTGGCGATTGTCGTGCCGAGCGTCGAGATCACGACCTCGGGGCGTAATATGCTGATGATGTCTGGCCGTCGAGGAACCGACATCACGCACTCGTTGTCGAAACCAGTTGCGCGGCGAGTACTGACAGTCAGATTGTGGGCGCCGAGCATCGCACGAACAACCCGCTGCCCAACCCCGACGCACCGAACAGCAGGATAGTCAACGAACTCATGTCGCCTCCAGTCTCGGTCTCAGCCAATGCCGGTCATGCCTTCGGCTCGGTAAACCGCTTGATCTTGTTGGGCAGATCCTTGCCCTTTGTCCGGCGCGACGGAATTTGAACAGGGTTCTTCTTTTTCCACTGGGCCCAAGTCATGGGCCCTTCGGGCGTGTCGATCATTTCGTCGTCGCGCATCAAGCCCGCACCAATTTCTCGTCGAACTTCACGCCCGTTTCATCGGGGAACAAAGCGCCGCGCACGCGCACCGGATCAAGCCGGTAATGCTGCGCCAGTGCCGCGCTAATCAAGGTGTCGAGACTGAGCGTGGGTCTAAGATCGCGGCCCTCGTAGAGATTTCCGTTTGAAAGGCCCGGCCAATCCGCCACCACGCGCCCGCCTGCAACACGCCCCCCCAGCAGCATCGCTGCAGAACCAGTGCCATGGTCCGTGCCGCCCGTGCCATTGACCGCCACCGTCCGCCCGAACTCGGTTGCCACGACAACGAGCGTATTTGCCCATTGCGGGCCGAGCCCGGTCTTCAGAGCCGCCAACATTGCGTCGAGCCCCTTCAACTGAACGTTCAAACGGCCTTGCTGACCGGCGTGTGTGTCCCAGCCCCCGGTCTCTATCATCGCGATGCGGATGGCAGGTCCCATCAGCAGGCGTGCGGCAAGCGTGCCTGTGGCCGCGGCGTTCTTGCCACTCGCGCCGTTTAAATCGCTTGTGATCGACCGCGTCGCAATCGCCTGCTCCCAAAGACCGTGCAGCTGTGGATCGGCAGCATACATCGACGAGACCCGCAAGAGCAGGTCATCCGGCGCCTCAGGCAAGGCAGACGGCGCATAGGAAGCCACCTCGACCTTCCCGCGCAACGCGGCAGGGATCGTCGAAGAAATCGCGATCGCACCCGCTTCCGATCGCGGCAACAGCGCAAGGAAGCGATTGAGCCAGCCGTCCTTCAACTGGTACGGCTGTTTCCCGCCCGTTTCGAGCACGTTCTGTCCGTCGAAATGAGACCGATCGCGGTAACCCGAAGCGACGGCATGCGCAAACAAGGCTTCTTCATCTGCAAACATCCTGGCGGTTTCGGTCAACGCCGGGTGCAGCGTGAACAGGGCATCGAGCTTGTTTCCACCGGGCACGGCCAAGGAGCCCCGAGCACCTCCAAAGCCCGGATCGCCGGTCGGCATCACAATATTCAAACCGTCCGCTGCGCCGCGCTGAATGATGAAAACGAAACGCCGCTCGGTCGGAGCCGCCGCGAAGGCGATTTTGGGCATTGCCGCGACGCCTGCGCCTGCAAGTCCCGACGCAAGAAGTCCGCGTCGCGCAATAGCCAAATCCAACATCACTACCTCCGCATGAATTCGGGCGACACAAGCATCAGCGACAATCCCTCGACCGGGCTTTCGGCGCGCCCGATCGCCGCCAGTGTCGCCGGACTTCCACCACCAGGCAAGACATTTGCCGCTACCTTGCGCACATCGAACGCCGCACCGCCGACACGCGTGGCGATCCGGGATGCCGCCTCGACACGACGCATCAATGCATCGGGTCCGGCCCAGCTCGCATCCAAATCCTCGAACCCGGCGGGCGAGCCAGGCTTCCAAACTTGCTGGCCGAGCTGAGCCATGAGTCCCGCAACTGCCTGTCCCTCAACTTCGCGCGTGCCAACCGCGCGCAGTGCCGAGATCGACCAGTCCCAAGGCGACTTGAATTTGCCTGCGTCGAGGAGATTCACTTCAGGCGCATCAATCAGGATACGATAAAGCGCCGGCAGATCGCCTCCCGTCGACAGGAGATTTGCCGACAACCGAGCAATCAAAGCGGGCGGCGGCGTATCGCTGGTAAAATGCCGCGCGAGTTTCGTCGCAATGTGGTTGGCGGTGGCCGGGCTTTGAGCGAGGTCGGATAGCACGGCGCGCGCCTGTGCCTCGCCCGCATCGCCATAACGGTGCCCCATGATCGTCCGTTCGCCCGGCTCGTGCAGCGACGCGGCAAAGACGAAAGCGCCGGGCGGGCCATCGACCCCCGAATATTTCGCCATCGGAGCTCGCACCAGCCCCGCGACGCTCCACCCGGTCATCGCGCGGGCGAACTCGGTGAC
>JAYVVA010000265.1:0-1717 GCA_043787435.1 Sphingomonadales bacterium
GACAGCGTATCGATAATGCTGCGGCAAAGGCGCGTCAGCTTGGTCGAATCGCTTGCATCGCGCACAACAATCGCGAATTCGTCGCCGCCGAGCCGACCGCACATGTTCTTGTCGGTCATAAGGCTCTGCAGGCGCTCGGCAACGCGGGTCAACAACCGGTCACCGATGGGGTGCCCCAGGGTATCATTGACCGCCTTGAAGCGATCGAGATCAATCATCATAAATGCGCAGCGACCGCGCCAGCGTTCGGCCTCTGCCATCGCTTCACCCAGAGCTTCAGTCACCTGCAGGCGGTTGGGCAGGCCCGTTAGCGTGTCGAACCGGGCCATGTGGTTGA
The DNA here is from genome assembly GCA_043787435.1 of Sphingomonadales bacterium. Lineage (GTDB taxonomy): Bacteria > Pseudomonadota > Alphaproteobacteria > Sphingomonadales > Sphingomonadaceae > Sphingomonas_O. Next base: position 338 of record JAYVVA010000265.1, read on the forward strand.
TCTTGTCGGCCGAACGGCGCTGTGCAGTTACATCCGACCCGACGCCCCGGAATCCGAGAAAAATGCCCCGTTCGTCGTAGCGCGGCGATGCAGATATTTCCCACCAGTGCGATTCACCATTAATGGTCATCGGCAGGATCAGATCGGAAAAACTCTCCCGTTTTTTCAACCGCTCAGCAAGTTCGCGGAGGCCGGCTGAAAAATTTCCGGCCTCCCAAGTTTCGCCGGCAAGGATCTGGAGGAGTGGTTTAGCTTCTAGTTCGTCAATTTCGACTCCGAGCGCGTAGGCGAAACGCGGGCTCACGTGGGTCAGGCATTTTGACGCATCGGTTTGCCACATCCAGTCGCCGCCCGAATCGTCGAATTCCCTGAGCAGCAGGCTGACCACTTCGTTCTTCTCCGCGAGCGCCAGTTCAGCGGACTCGTGTATGACAAAGGTCCGGCCGGAATTGAGACAGGCCCCGACAAGACCGCCGGTGAGCATGATCGCAATAACGGAGACAAGGTGGAGGTGGCTAACGTAGGTCGCGTATGCCGTCGATCCGCCAACGGCGAGGAGAAAGATCGACGTCGCGAGCGGTACGGCTGAAAGCGCAAAAGCTGATCCGGCCATAAGGGCAGTCATCAAAGCCCAGAGCAAAAGGAGCTGCGACGGGCCCGATCCCGGCGCGAACAGCACAAATGCCGAACCCCATGCGGTACCCATCAGGCTCGACCACAGCGTTTCGCCGAGCAGTTCCGACCGACTAGCAGTCAGAACCACAAATTCGCGGTGATGCAACTTTGGGTAGGCCGCCAGGGCAACCAGCGTTCCGCAACCCAGCGCCCACCCGTAGAGACGCAGAACCTGCACATGACCCATCATGGCGAGTACGACCGTTGCAATGCCCATGAGCGAAACGACAACGCGAACCGGAGCCAGCCGATGAACAACACTGAGTTGCGCACCGCGCACGCGGCCCCAGTCGAGCGACGCCGGTTCTTTCAGTCCAAGGACGGTTAGCCAATCCAGAGGAACAATGGTTCGTGAAGCCGGAAAGGGGGCGGTTTTTTTGGTCACCTCTAAGCGTTAGACGCAAATCAGTTAGCTTTCGGTAACTGCGCGAATTCCGAAACGCTCGGTTCGTCGTATTTTTACTCCATTGGTCAGGCTGCGAGGGCGTAAGGCTGAATCTCGCCCGAGAGATAAAGATTGCGCGCCTTTGCACGGCTCAGCTTGCCCGAGCTTGTCCGTGGCAGCGTGCGCGGCGGCACCAGTTCGACGACGCAGTTCATGCCGGTAATCCCCCGCACCTTTTCGCGGATAGCATCACGCAATTTCGTCCGCTCGGCATCGTCGGTGGTGCGACACTGAACCAGAACCGCAGGCGTTTCCTCGCC
>JAYVVA010000266.1:0-8126 GCA_043787435.1 Sphingomonadales bacterium
GTTGCTCCATAGGCTCCTGCCATGAACACGGCGATGACGTCGCCAACATCGGCATGTGGCATCGACACGCTGTCACCGAGCTTGTCGAGCGGCGTGCACAAGCAACCGACAATGTTAACCGTTTCGACCGGCGGTTCCGTGAAACGGGTAGCAACCGCAATCGGATAGTTGCGGCGGACGACAGTCCCGAAATTGCCACTGGCGGCGAGCTGGTGGTGCAAGCCGCCATCGGTCACGAGAAAAATCTCGCCTCGACTGGCCTTGCGATCGACGACGCGGGTCAGATAGACCCCGCATTCGCCGACTAGCCAACGCCCAAGCTCGATCGCAAAACACGACGCGTGCAAGCTCTCGGCGCGTTTCAGCAGCACGTTGCCGAGCCGATCGCCGATCATGCCGACGTCAACTGTAGCATCGCCGGCAAAATAGGGGATGCCAAACCCCCCGCCGAGATTGACCAGCGGCGGCGGCGCCCCCGCTGCGTCGGCGAGCCGTCCGGCGAGTTCGACGGTTGCTGCCTGCGCAGCGGCGATCGCTTCGCTGTCGAGCGCCTGACTCCCGGCAAAAATATGAAAACCGCGCCAGTCGGCGCCTGTGTCGATCAGGCGACGAACCAAAGGTGGCACGCACTCTGCATCGACGCCGAACGCCGCAGCACCCCCACCCATTTTCATGCCGCTCCCTTTAAGAGCGAAATCGGGGTTGACGCGGACGGCGAGCCTGGGTGTCATCCCCAGTCGATCGCCAATCGACAGTGCCCGGTTTGCTTCTCCCTCCGACTCCAGGTTCAAGGTGACGCGGTTGATGATCGCCGCTGCGATTTCTTCGTCGCGCTTGCCGGGTCCGGCAAAGGAGACAGGCTTGTCCGGTGCCGCGTTCAAGACCTTGGTCAGCTCCCCCCCCGATGCGATATCAAGCCCGTCCACCAGTCCCGCCACGGCGGCGATCATCGCCTGATGCGGGTTTGCCTTTACCGCGTAATGGATGCCGACACCTTGGGGCAGAGCCGCGCGCAGCGTCGCGACCTTGTCGCGCACGATGTCGAGGTCGTAGACAAAGCACGGCGTGGTGCCGCCGCTTGCGTCGAGCACGCGCGCCATGCGGGTAGCGTCCCACCAAGGAGCAATGGCCCCGAACGGCTTCATAAACCTTCGCTCCGAATGGAAGACCGATCCAGCTTCCCATTGGCATTAAACGGCATTTTTTCCCGCCACTGGATAATTTTCGCTTGCATGTAAGACGGCAGTTCGCGTTTCAAGTGTGCACCCAATGCTTCGGTGTCGCCCGAACCTCGCACAACAAGACGGATGGCCTGTCCGAGCGCAAGATCGGGTATGGCGTGCGCCACGGCTTCCGCCACAAGGCCGCTGGAAAGCGCCGCTTCTTCAATTTCAAGCGGGCTGATGCGATGGCCGCTCGACTTGATCATCTCGTCGTCGCGCCCAACGAAGTAGAAGAGCCCGTCAATATCGTGCGTAACGGTATCGCCCGACCATACCGCAATCCCACCGCTCTTCGACCACGCGGGCGCAAGCTTGAACCGCACGGCCGTACGTTCCGGGTCGCGCCAGTAGCCCTTTGCCACGAGAGGGCCAGCATGCACGAGCTCGCCTGGCTCGCCGACGGCTGCTTCGGTCCCATCTGGCGCCACGGCCATCACCTCGGCAAACGGAACGGCGCGGCCCATTGACGACGGATTTATGGTGATCAGCGCAGGCGGCAGATAAGTCGAGCGAAATGCTTCGGTCAGGCCATACATCGGAAAAACGTCGGCATTCGGGAAACGTGGGCGCAAGCGCTCGATCATCGCCGGAGTGAGCGCGCCACCTGAATTGGTAATCCGACGCACGCCGGTTGCGGGTGGCATATCGGCTTCGATCAGCTGCAGCCACAAGGGTGGCACAGCCGCCAACGTCGTAATGCCATCGCGCTCGATGGTGCGCCACACATCCTTTGGCATGAGGAAATCGAAGGGATAAACCGCCGCGCCTGCCTTCCACGTCGAAAACAGCTGGTTCTGGCCATAGTCGAACCCGAGCGGCAGCACGCAAAGCGTCCGATCGTCGGGTTTGAGGTTGAGATAATGCGCGACACTGACAGCCCCCAACCACAGATTGGTATGGCTGAGCATCACGCCCTTGGGTCTGCCGGTCGATCCCGAAGTGTAAAGGATAGCGGCCAGACTTTCCGGATCGGCGGCGGAAGGCGGCAGCCTGGTTGGGCCGTTCCGGGCGCGGCGTGCGTCCTCCTCTTGCCACGTTTTGCACTCGTCGGGCAGGTCGCCCGGCTGCAGGGATGCGAGCCGGGCGTCGCTCGAGAGCAAAATCGACGCGGCGCTGTCCGACAAGATGTGAGCGACTTGGGCACGCTTGAGTACAGGATTGACCGGCACATGAACCAAGCCCGCCCGGGGCGCGGCGAGTGGCATGAGGCAGGCTTCCACTGTCTTTGGCAGCCATGTCGCGACCCGGGCTCCAGCCGTTGGTACCAATTCGCGCAACACCGCCGCGAGCGCGCCGACTTGGGCCTCGAGCATCGCAAAATTCAAAGTTTCCGCTTTCGTAACCAGTGCAGGTGCATCAGGGGCGCCGGCGCAGGCAAGGTGGTCAATCGGGTATGCGACGGAATTGGGAACTTGCACGCGTTTGCGCCTTCCTGTGTTACCGCCCCCATTGGTGAGCGCGCTTTGGAGATAGCCCCATGTGGGTAAAGGGTGAAATATTTCGTGACTTTGCCGATGCAGAAGGCGTCGCCAAGGGTTCACTCGACCGGGTGCACCAGCCGTCGCTGTTCAACCGGCTCGAGTGGTTTCAACGGACCTGGGCTTTTTGCCAACCCGGCGACCGTCCTCTGATCGTCCGCGCCCGCGCCGATGGCAGCGACGCCTGGCTGTTCCTCGCTGAAACCAACAATGCCGCCAAAGGACTGGCGAGCTGGTACACGCTTGCCTTTCGTCCGGTCTTTAGCGGCACGCCCTCGGTGATGACCGCGCGCGCCTTGATTGTCGCGATCGCTCGCCGCCTGCGTCCGCGCCTTGCTCATATCGTGCTTGATCACGTACCCGAAGCCGAAGCTGACATGATCCATACCGGCTTTTCCCGTGCGGGGTGGATCGCGCACACGGCCCCTCAAACGGCCAACTGGTCGATTGACGTTGCCGACAAGAGTTTTGAGGAATTCTGGGCTGCACGCCCCGGTCAGCTCCGCTCGACCGCCAAGCGCAAAGCCGCCAAGATACCGATAGAAATGACAATTTACGACAGCTTCGACGAAACCGCATGGGCCGATTACGAAGACGTCTATGCCGATAGCTGGAAGCCCGAGGAAGGGTCGCTCGCCTTTGTTCGGTCGATGGCCGAAGATGAAGGTGCGGCGGGTGCACTGCGGCTTGGTATTGCTAAGCTCGAAGGAAGGGCCGTCGCCGCCCAGCTCTGGACGGTTGATCACGGTGTCGCGATTATCCACAAGCTCGCCCATCGTGAGGATGTCGCGGAACTGTCGCTAGGCACGATGCTCTCGAAAGTCATGTTCGAGCATGTGATTGACCACGACCGTGTCTCGGTGATCGACTTCGGGACCGGCGATGACGCCTACAAAGCGGACTGGATGGAAGTGCGCGTCCTGCGGATGCGGGTCGACCTCTATAACCCGCGCAAGCTCGCCGGACTGATCGGCGCAGCCAAGGCGTCCCTGCGTGCGCTTGCCGCGCGCACGCCCACCCGCTAACGGCGCGACATTCTTCGCCGACGAGGGGCCAAATGAGCGATGCTGATAAAGTCGAACATGTGGTGCGCGGCGTTTTGCGCGACGTGCTGGGCATCTCGCAGGACCGCGTCGATAAATTCGATGCCGATACCGAACTTTTCGGCAACCTGCCCGAGCTCGACTCGATGGCTGTCGCCGGACTGCTGACCGAGCTCGAAGACCGGTTGGGCATTGTGATCGACGATGATGACGTCGACGGCGCAATGCTGGCGAGTTTTGGTGCCCTCTGCGTTTTTGCTGCGGACAAGGTTGGCGCGTGATCGCGAGCTACGTCTGGCAGGGACAACGCGAAGCAATATTGAACTTGGGCCCGGGAGATGGGCCGCTTGTGCTGATTTTGCCTCCTTTGTTCGAGGAAGCAAACCGGACACGCCGTTTTCTTGTTGAAGTGATGCGTGGCTTGGCGACCGCAGGAATTGCGTCGGCACTGCCAGACTTGCCCGGTACCAACGACAGCCCGATCGCCACCGTCCGTGCACGTTTTGATGACTGGAAGAGTGCGCTTGCCAGCCTTCGTCAGCCGGTGGCAACGATCGCGGTGCGCGGCGGTGCCTTGCTCGACAGTTCTGTCGCAGCGACTTTCCATTGGCGAATGGTCCCCGAAACCGGTGTCCGGCTGCTTCGCGACATGATTCGCGCCACCGCGATGGCCTCTAGGGCCAGGTTTAGCGATCTCGACGCTGTCGCACGGACGCAACCCACGACGCTTGCGGGCAATCTGATTCATCCAGACCTATTCAACGCGCTGGAGGCCGCTCTTCCGTGCGACAGCGGTACCATCCGCACAGTCCGCATCGAGGGCGATACTGGATCCGCCGAGACCTTTCTCCCCGGAACGCCCCTTTGGCGCCGCGCTGAGCCCGATCACGACCCGGCGCTCGCCGAAGCGGTTGTATTCGACATCTCGCAATGGATGATGACATGCGGCGTGCGCTGACTTTTGCCTGCGAGGGCGCCATGCTCGTGGGGACGCTCGATGAAGCGTCGGGCAGCGCGGGTCTGCTGATCGTGTCTGGCGGTAACGAAATCCGCAGCGGCGCCCACCGCGGTATGGCCGAGCTCGCCAGCCTGCTCGCGGTCAAAGGCAGGCCCGTCTTCCGGTTCGACCGGCGCGGGGTCGGTGACAGCGAAGGCGAAAACAGGGGATTCCGGCACAGCGGGCCCGACATTGTGGCAGCGCTCGAAGCGTTTCGACGCCAGTGCCCTCAAATCACGCGCGTCGTCGCGTTCGGCAATTGTGACGCCGCGACGGCACTTGCCCTGCACGGCGTGTCGGTCGATGCCCGCGTCCTTGCAAATCCGTGGGTCATTGCCCCGAGCGACGACATGCCCCCGCCTGCGGCCATCAAGCATCGTTACGCGCAACGCTTGCGCGACCCTCAAGCATGGAAAGCACTGCTTGCCGGCAAAGTCGACATGCGAAAGCTCGCCAAGGGGCTCGGCCGCCTGGCGGCTGCGAAGCCTGCAGCGCCCGGCAGCTTGGCTGACAAGACTGTCCGAGCGCTCGAAGCATCGATGATTCCGACGACGATCCTGCTCGCGACAGGCGATGCCACCGCAATCGCCTTTGCCGATGTATGGCGAAACGATCCGACGATTGTTATCAAACGGATCGAGACTGCTTCGCACAGCTTTGCCGACGCGAACTCCTATGCGCAACTCGTCGAAACGCTTGAAACAAGGCTTGGAGGTTAGTCGCCAGCGCCGAACTCGGCGACACCGAGAAATTTCTCGGCATCGAGCGCGGCCATGCAGCCCATGCCCGCTGCGGTCACTGCCTGCCGGTAGACCTTATCGGCAACGTCTCCGGCCGCAAACAAGCCCGGAATCGACGTTCGAGTCGACCCGACTTCGACCAGCAGGTAACCGCCATCATCCATCGGGAGATGCCCTTTGAATATGTCGGTTGCAGGAGAATGGCCGATCGCGACAAACCCACCATCGGCCACGACATGCGATTTTTCACCTGTTGCGGTATCGATCAAGTCGACACCGACCATGCCCTCGGGATCACCTGCGCCGACGAATCGCTCGACGCGTTTATTGAACAGGACAGAGATTTTTGGATTGGCGAACAACCGGTCCTGCAGGATTTTTTCAGCCCGCAAATGATCTCGGCGGTGGATCAGTGTCACGTCGGGGCTGTGATTGGTCATATAAAGCGCTTCTTCGACGGCAGTATTGCCGCCGCCAATAACCACCACTTTCTTACCCCGGTAGAAGAACCCGTCGCACGTTGCGCAGGCGCTCACGCCCTTTCCTTGCAATCGTGCCTCACTGTCGAGGCCCAGCCAGCGCGCCTGAGCTCCGGTCGCGATAACCAGCGTGTCGCAGACATAGATCGTGCCCCCGTCGCCGGTGAGCTTAAACGGGCGCTCCGATAGATCGACATTGACGATCGTATCCCACATCATTGACGCGCCGACATGTTCGGCCTGTTTTTGCATCTGCTCCATCAACCAGGGGCCCTGGATGACATCGGCAAAACCGGGATAATTCTCGACGTCCGTCGTGATCGTCAGCTGCCCACCCGGTTGGATACCCTGGACAACCAGCGGGTTGAGCCCTGCACGTGCTGCATAGATTGCCGCGGACAATCCAGCAGGACCCGAACCCAGGATCAACATGCGCGTCGAATGGGTTGCCGGCATTTGTGACCTCAGTTTTTTGAATGGTAGCGGAGGAGGGACTTGAACCCCCGACACGCGGATTATGATTCCGCTGCTCTAACCAGCTGAGCTACTCCGCCCTAACGCGAGCGCGGCCTATAACAGCGCCGACAAAAGCGTCAACAGGGCGGCGTTATCGAATGGCCGGACCCGAACATCCAGGCCCCGATTGGCTCCCAGGGTCCGCCGCGATACCGCCACGCTCCCAGACCTGCGATTGCCAGCGGACGCGGCGTGAAGTCGGCCGACAGCGTTTCCAGCAAACGCCGGGCAATTTCGGACCTTACCTTGTTCTGCACTGTAATATGTGGCCGCCAAGCGGCGCGATCCTGCGGCAGCAGAAGGGGCGCAAAGCGATCGGCGATGCGGGCGCGAACGATCCCGAGATCGGGGCTGTCGATCCTGAAAGCTACCCCCTGCCCCAGCGATACGACCGATGCCAGCCTTGCGACAACAGTCGCGCCGCGCGTCTCGTGCTTCAGCAGATCACAAAGCTCGTCCGTCACCGACGGTGGCAAGTGGTGAAACAGCGTAACATGCGCGCGAAGGTAGTTTCGCTCAGCCGGAAAATGCGCGCGGCGCACGGAATCCGCCCACGCGAAGTCATCGCGCCCGAGCAGTGCGGTAACGATAATCGGTGCCGGAGCCAACGGCTCCAAACCGGTCACTTCTTGAGACTGAGACCGCCAAAACGCTTGTTGAAACGTGCGACCTGCCCACCGGCATCAAGCATTGTACCCTTGCCACCTGTCCATGCCGGGTGTGCAAGCGGATCGATTTCGAGCGTCATGAGATCGCCTTCCTTGCCCCAGGTCGAGCGCGTCTCAAACACGGTGCCGTCGGTCATCTGGACCTTAATCATGTGGTATTCGGGGTGGCCGGTAGCTTTCACGATTTTCTCTTTCCATGGAGTGGCTGGTTTCCGACCAGCCTGAATGGGACGCGCGGTTAGCGAACCTGCGACGGATGCGCAAGCCTTGCATCGACCGTCGTCAACAAGCGTGGCGTGTATCGTTCGAACAAAGGCGCTGTATGGCTACCCGAGCCAAAACGTGACCCATATCAGACGTGTCGACAATGGATCGCCACGATCGCCGGTTCGCCACTTCGTGGCGCGCTCATATTTCTCACACGCACGATCGCCGAGATTAGTCGCTGGCTCGACGTGCCACCAACGCGCTGTCTAATGCGTACATCTCTGGCGGCGCCCCAAGCGGGACTTAAAGCGCGGGGTCGGCCATTAACTCGCGGGCGGATCAGCGATCATCGCGGTGAACGACGCCTCGGCGGCGAGCTTGTCACCCAGCATCGCTCGGCCGCTGAACTTGCACACTGTCGCGCGCTTTTGGACAAAGCAGACTTCGAGCCGGAGGAGGACGCCTGGTTCAACCGGTGCACGGAATTTCGCGCCGTCGATCGCCATAAAGTATACGAGTTTACCCGTTCCAGCGAGGCCCAGCGACTCTACGGCCAATATGCCCGCTGCCTGCGCCAACGCCTCGACGATGAGTACACCGGGCATGATCGGACGACCGGGAAAGTGTCCGGCAAAGTACGGCTCGTTGATTGTGACAGCCTTGATCGCGACGATGCGGTCGTCGACGACAAGTTCCTCGACCCGATCAACAAGCAACATTGGGAAGCGATGCGGCAAAGCCGTCATCACTCCCCGAATGTCAATTTCACCGGACC
>JAYVVA010000267.1:0-3253 GCA_043787435.1 Sphingomonadales bacterium
CATGGATGAACCTGAGGGGAGGGCCTGGCTGGCCGGATTGAATGTTCCACGTGAAACACATGAGCGCCTCGACCGATTCGTTGCCTTGCTGCGGACGGCGAACGAACATCAGAATCTGGTAAGCGCCAACAGTCTTGATCATGTTTATGCGCGCCACATTGTTGACTCGGCCCAGTTATGGTGTCTGGCGCCCAGCGCCCGGTCTTGGCTCGACCTTGGTAGTGGTGCAGGTCTACCTGGAGTGGTTCTGGCCATCCTGTCCGATGCGCCTGTTATTCTTGTTGAGTCGCGTCGTTTGCGGACTGAGTGGTTGCACCATGCAGTCGAGATGTTGAGCTTGACCAATGTTCGCATCGAGGCGTCGAGACTGGAACTTGTTCAGCGTTTTGCTGCTGGCGTCATCACGGCGCGGGCTTTCGCGCCGCTGCCCAAGCTTTTGGCACTTGCCCACAGGTTTGCCTCAGAAGAAACGCAGTGGATCCTGCCTAAGGGCCGTTCCGCAGCGGAAGAACTGGCGTCAGTGACAACGACGTGGCACGGTAGCTTCAATATGATACCCAGCGTCACCGACCCCAAGAGCGCGATCATCATTGCGCAGGGCGTCAAGCCGGTAAGGATGCGACGATGATCACGATCTGCGTTGCCAATCAAAAAGGCGGTGTTGGCAAGACGACGACCGCAATCAACGTGGGCACGGCCCTCGCGGCAATGGGCTGGAGAACGCTGTTGATCGATCTCGATCCTCAGGGGAACGCATCGACGGGCTTGGGTGTGCATCATTCCGAGCGCGTGCGATCAAGCTACGAGCTGCTAACCGGCGATTGCACGATGGCGGAAGCCGTTATTCCGACGAAGGTGCCGGGGCTCGATCTGATTGCTGCCACCGTAGATTTGTCAGGCGCGGAGATCGAGCTGGTCGGGTATGAGAACCGCACCGATCGTCTTCGCCTCGCCTTGGGTGCTGCCGCCGACGCGCGCTGGGACATTTGTCTCATCGATTGTCCGCCATCACTCGGGTTGTTGACGATCAATGCGATGGTGGCGGCACAGTCGCTGCTGGTCCCATTACAATGTGAATTTTTTGCGTTGGAGGGGCTGTCCCAACTGCTCCAGACGATCGAGCGCATCCGGGCCAAATTCAACCCCGCGCTTGGCATTCTGGGCGTCGCGCTGACGATGTATGATCGTCGTAATCGCCTGACCGAGCAGGTGGCACAAGATGTCCGGGCCTGTCTTGGAAGTGCGGTATTCACGACCGTCATTCCGCGTAATGTCCGTCTGTCCGAAGCACCAAGCCATGGTCTGCCAGCGCTCATCTACGACATGCGCTGCTCGGGGTCTGAGGCTTATATGGCGCTTTCACGTGAGCTCCTGGGGCGTCTTCCGCCGCTGACTCAGGCGCAGGCAGCGTGAGCGATAACGTCGAGCCGATTGTGCCCAGGCGGCGCTCACCGGGCCTTGGACGCGGTTTATCGGCGCTGCTGGGCGATGCGACGCCGGTAGAAACTGCACGACCCGATGGCGTTCGCGAGATAGCGATTGCTGACATTACACCGCACCCCAGCCAACCTCGTCGCCATTTTGACGACGAAGCGCTCGCCGAGCTTGCGGCGTCTATCGGCACGCGCGGAGTGCTTCAGCCGATCGTCGTGCGTCCGGTCGGTGACCGTTTTCAGATCGTTGCGGGCGAGCGACGGTGGCGCGCCGCACAGGCAGCGCGTCTGCACAGTATTCCCGCAATCGTCCGCGTATTTGACGAGGGAACAACGCTTGAAATCGCGCTGATCGAGAATATTCAACGCGAGCAGCTCAATGCCATCGAAGAAGGAGAGGCCTACCGTCGCCTGATCGACGAACATGGCCACAGTCCCGACGCGCTTGCCAAAATGATCCACAAGTCGCGCAGTCACATCGCAAATCTGATGCGGTTGGTCGACCTGCCTTCTGCGGTGCGCGCGCTAATCGCCGATGGACGCCTCCAGATGGGACATGCGCGTGCGCTGATCGGCTTCGACGGTGCTGAACAGCTCGCGCAAAAAATTATTATCGAAGGGCTTTCGGTTCGGACCGTTGAAGCCATTGTGAAGAAAGCAAAAACGCCTGTCGCGCACGACTTTAAATCGATGTCTCAACGTGGGTCGAACGCAGATATTGCGTTGCTTGAGCGCCAGTTGGGTGACTTGCTGGGGTTAAGGGTCGCGATCAGTCACAAGAATGGCGCCGGGGCTGTCAATGTATCTTATGCCACGCTCGATCAGCTCGACATGATTTGCCAACGACTGAGCGGTGGACCAGTTTAATCTCGCCTAGCGCCGCCGTGCCGCAGCGCGCGCCATGCCCAGCATCGCCTGATGTGCTATCACGTTGCCTGCGGTGCCCGACATTTTAACCGCCGATTCGGCCTCCATACTCAGGCGATGCGCCGTCGCCGCCGACTCGGACGACCAATGCCGGGACTGGCGCTCGACCGCGTCCATCTCGCGCTTGTTGCCACGCGGTATCGGTCCGCCGCGTCGGACCGAAAGTGATCGCGCCAACATCAGCGCGCGCCGGGCTATGGCACGTAACCCTGGAATAGCATCGGCGGCGCCATCGCCCGAAATTTCCTGCGCCAGCTCGCCAACTTTGCCGTCGAACAGCGCGTCGACAACGTCCCATGCCTCATGCACATTGACCGCTGCACCCACCGCTTCGATGTCCACGCGTTCCACCGGGCGGGGTCGATCGGGTGACGCATCGACATACAGAGCCATTTTTTCCAGTTCGCGCAGCATCAGCGCGCGATCTCCCGCGGTCGCTTCGGCCAGCAGGCGCGCCGCGTCCGAGCTGAGCCGCACTCCCATCGTCCTGCCGATCTGGATGGCAATTGCGTCCGCCTTGCCACCCTCAGGCTTCCAGCTTGCAAACGCGAGGGTACGCGGGTGATCAAGCGCCAATCTGAGCAGCGCCGACGTCTTGGGCAGATTACCGGCCACGACAACAACAGGACACCCTTGCGGCGCGTCGAGCAGGGCTTGCACTGCGCGGGCGGTTTCGTCGCCACCAGTCACCCGGATCCAGCGTGGCCCGCCAAACATCGTGATCGCAGTCGCTTCATCGGTCAGTCTTGCGGGATCGTCCCTCAGGGCCGGGCCGTCGAGATCGACACGCTCGGCATCGACGCCCATGGCAGCTGACAAACGGTCGGCGAGCGCCCGCGACCCCGCCTCGTCGGGCCCATAAACAAGAGCGAGTTTCCAGCTGGTGTCAGGTA
>JAYVVA010000268.1:0-2041 GCA_043787435.1 Sphingomonadales bacterium
GGCTTGGTTGCGGCGCTTATCCGCAACCGCAAAGCCGGCGACGCGATGAACATTCTCCAGTTTTCGACCAAGTCGATGGCGATCGATGTTCGCAAGTGCCTCGCGTCGGCAATTGCGAATGCGGAGAACAACCACAATCTCGATGTCGACAGCCTCGTTGTCACCGAAGCAAGCGTTGGCAAAGGCCTCAGTATGAAGCGCTTTGCAACGCGGGCACGGGGTCGTTCGGCGCGCATCGTCAAGCCGTTTAGTCGTTTGCGCGTCGTTTTGCGTGAAGTTCAGGATCAGGAAGCCTAATCATGGGTCAGAAATCCAACCCAATCGGGCTTCGGCTCCAGATTAACCGGACGTGGGACAGCCGCTGGTATGCGGAAGGGGCCGATTATGGCCGCCTGTTGCTCGAAGATCTGAAAATCCGGTCTTTCATCTTCAAGTCGATGCCGCAAGCCGCGATCTCTAAGGTCGTGATCGAGCGGCCGGCGAAGCTGTGCCGCATTTCGATTTATGCCGCACGCCCGGGTGTCATCATCGGCAAAAAGGGTGCCGATATCGAAAAGCTGCGCAAGACGATCGGTTCGATGACATCGTCGGACGTCTCGTTGAACATCGTGGAGATTCGCAAGCCCGAGATCGATGCCAAGTTGGTCGCGCAGGGCGTCGCCGATCAGCTCGAACGTCGTATCGCGTTTCGCCGCGCCATGAAGCGCGCGGTTCAATCGGCGCTGCGTCTAGGTGCCGAAGGCATCCGGATCACCTGCGCCGGCCGGCTTGGCGGTGCAGAAATCGCACGGACTGAGTGGTACCGCGAGGGCCGTGTTCCCTTGCACACGCTGCGTGCGCACGTCGACTATGCCGAGCATGAAGCACACACTGCTTACGGGGTGTGCGGCATCAAGGTGTGGATCTTTAAGGGCGAGATTCTGGGTCATGACCCGCTCTCGCAGGAGCGGCTGATGATGGAAGCCCAGACTTCTGGCGTCCGTCCGCAGTCCGACCGTCGTTGATAGGCTGAACAGAGATGCTGCAACCTAAAAAGACCAAATTCCGCAAGGCCTTCAAGGGCCGGATCAAGGGTGACGCCAAGGGCGGCACGGATCTAAACTTTGGCTCGTATGGGCTAAAGGCGCTTGAGCCGGATCGTCTGACAGCGCGTCAGATCGAAGCCGCTCGTCGCGCGATCACACGTCACATTCGCCGTCAGGGCCGGTTGTGGATCCGCGTGTTCCCTGACGTTCCCGTTTCGTCGAAGCCTGCCGAAGTCCGCATGGGCAAGGGCAAGGGAGCGCCGGAGTATTGGGCGGCACGCGTCAAGCCGGGCCGTATCCTGTTCGAGCTCGACGGTGTTCCAGGGCCGATTGCGGCCATCGCGTTCAGCCGTGCCATGGAGAAGCTGCCGATCAAGACGAAGGTCGTAGCCCGTCTTGGCGACTTCTCGCATCTGGGAGCCAAATAAGATGGCCAAGGTTGCAGACCTCCGCGTCAAGACTGACGACGAGTTGTTGGGTCAATTAACCGATCTTAAGCGTGAGGCTTTCAACCTGCGCTTCCAGGCAGCGACAAATCAGCTCGAAAAACCGAGCCGTGTTCGCGAGGTGCGCCGCACCATCGCGCAGATCAAAACGCTTCAGACCGCGCGCGACGCGGCTGCAGCGAAGTAAGGGACCGCAGAACATGCCCAAGCGCGTGCTCACCGGAATGATCGTCTCCGATAAGGGCGACAAGACCGTGGTTGTGAATGTCGAGCGCAAGGTCAAGCACCCGCTCTACGGCAAGATCATCCGTCGGTCGAAGAAGTATCACGCTCATGACGAGGGAAACGTGTTCAAACTGGGCCAGATCGTTCGCATTGAAGAGTGCGCGCCGATCAGCAAGCTGAAGACGTGGAAAGTTATCGATGGTGGCGGCGCGGCCGACACCGGGGTCGAGGATAACGCGTAATGATCCAGATGCAGTCCAACCTCGACGTCGCAGACAACAGCGGCGCGAAACGTGTCCAGTGCATCAAGGTGCTCGGTGGATCGAAGCGGCGCTTTGCCGGCGT
>JAYVVA010000269.1:0-4915 GCA_043787435.1 Sphingomonadales bacterium
ATTGGCTTTGCGCGGATCGAGGGACGCACGGTGGGGATCGTGGCCAACCAGCCCATGGTCCTGGCAGGTTGCCTCGACATTAACTCGTCGAAGAAAGCGGCGCGCTTCGTGCGCTTCTGCGACGCTTTCGAAATCCCCATCGTCACGTTGGTCGACGTGCCAGGTTTCCTGCCCGGCGTTGCGCAGGAGCACTCGGGCATCATCAAGCACGGGGCCAAGCTGTTGTTTGCCTATGCCGAAGCGACTGTGCCCAAGATCACCGTGATAACCCGCAAGGCCTATGGCGGCGCGTATGATGTTATGGCGTCGAAGCATTTGCGCGGCGACCTCAACTACGCCTGGCCCACTGCCGAAATCGCCGTGATGGGTGCCAAAGGCGCCGTCGAAATCATCTTTCGCGGCAAGACACCCGAAGAGATCGCCGAGCGCACCGCCGAATACGAAGCTCGCTTCGCCAACCCGTTCGTGGCCGCGAGCAAAGGCTTCATCGACGAAGTCATCATGCCGCATTCGACCCGGCGTCGCGTGGCGCTGGGGCTACGCAAGTTGCGCAACAAAAGCCTCGAGAACCCTTGGAAGAAACATGACAATATCCCCCTGTAAGACCCAATTATGAAGCTGGGTCGCCTCAACCATATCGGTGTCGCCACACCGTCAATCGATGCCAGCGTGGCGCATTGGCGCGATGTCATGGGGGCAACGAAGATCCACGATCCGTTTGACCTGCCTGCGCAGGGCGTCCGCGTGTGTTTCGTTGACACCCCCAACACCCAGATCGAACTGATCGAACCGCTCGGGGCTGAGTCGCCAATTCACAGCTTCCTGGCCAGAAATCCACTCGGCGGACAGCATCATGTCTGTTTCGAAGTCCCCGACATTCACACCGCCAAGGCCGAGTTCGAGGCGATGGGGAAGAAAGTCCTCGGCGAACCGCGCATCGGCGCGCACGGCACGCTTATCTTTTTTGTGCATCCAAAGGACATGGGCGGCATGCTGACCGAGATCATGGAAGTACCGACAGGGCATTGAGCAGCGCGCAAGGCCTGAGCCGAACTGCGCGCGCTTGTTCAGGGCTCGCCAAGCCGGTGACGTCTTAATTCGAGCCCGCCGGGCGGGCCCGGATCAACTTCGGGCAACACTTTGGTTGGAGAAATTATGACCTACGAAATGATCCGCACGACGCGCGACAGCGATGTTTTGACCATCACGCTGAACCGGCCCGAACGGCTCAACGCCGCCCCGCCGCAGATGTTCGACGAGATCGCTGACGCAATCGACAATCTGGATGGCGCCCGGGCGCTGCTCATTCACGGCGAGGGGCGTGCATTCTGCTCGGGGGCCGATCTTGCGGCAAAGAGCGACCGCCCCGTCGGCGGCGGCGAGGGCGCGTTCGCGGCGCTGACTGGCAGCTACAACCCGACGATGCTCAAGCTCTCGCGATTGCCAGTGCCCATCGTCAGCGCGGTCAGCGGTCCCGCTGCCGGGATCGGCTGCAGCCTCGCGCTTGCCGCCGACTTCTGCATCGCTGGCGAAAGTGCCTATTTCCTGCAGGCTTTCGTCAACATTGGTCTCGTGCCTGATGGCGGGGCGTCGTGGATGCTTGCGCGTCTCATCGGCAAGGCACGTGCGACCGAAATGATGCTGCTGGGTGAACGCGTTCATGGACCAAAAGCCGCCGAGTGGGGACTAATCCATAAAGCCGTTGCCGACGACAGCGTGCTCGGCGAGGCCTTGACGCTTGCTGCACGCCTTGCCGCGGGGCCGACACTGGCCCTCGGGTTGATGCGTCAAGGCCTCGCCGAAGCGCTCGACGGCGATTATGCCGCGGCGCTCAGTCGCGAAGCCAAGAACCAGCGCAACGCCGCGAACACTGCCGATGCAAGGGAAGGCGGCGCAAGCTTCCTTGCCAAACGAAAGCCGGTGTTTCAGGGACGTTGAATGACTGACCGCAAAGACTGGGAAGCGCTCGCCGCAAAAGAGGTGAGGGGCAAGTCGCTCGGGTGGTCGACGCCCGAGGGAATCCGCGTCAAGCCGCTCTACACGGCGGCAGACAGCAGTGATCCCGGTCTTCCTGGGTTCGCGCCGTTCACCCGCGGCGTCCGCGCGTCGATGTATGCCGGGCGTCCCTGGACGATCCGCCAGTACGCCGGCTTTTCAACCGCCGAAGAGTCAAACGCCTTTTACCGGCGCAATCTGGCGGCGGGACAGAAGGGTCTGAGCGTTGCTTTCGACCTTGCCACCCATCGCGGTTACGACAGCGACCACCCCCGCGTTGTAGGGGACGTCGGCAAAGCTGGCGTCGCGATCGACAGCGTCGAGGACATGAAGATCCTGTTTGCCGGGATCCCGCTCGACCAGATGTCAGTCAGCATGACGATGAACGGCGCGGTCATTCCGATCCTTGCTTTCTTCATCGTCGCCGGCGAGGAACAAGGCGTTGCCGCCGCACTGCTCGATGGGACCATTCAGAACGACATTCTCAAAGAGTTCATGGTCCGGAACACCTATATCTATCCGCCCGAACCGAGCATGCGGATCGTATCCGACATCATTGCCTACACATCCGCCAACATGCCCAAGTTCAACAGCATCTCGATCAGCGGGTATCATATGCATGAGGCCGGCGCGACGGCAGTGCAGGAACTGGCTTTCACCATTGCCGATGGCAAGGAATACGTTGAGCGTGCGATCGCAAGCGGCCTCGACATCGACGCGTTCGCGGGGCGGCTGAGCTTCTTTTTCGGCATCGGCATGAACTTCTTCATGGAAGTCGCCAAGCTGCGGGCCGCGCGCACGCTGTGGTACCGGGTTATGAATGGCCTCGGCGCCAGGGACGAGCGTTCCAAGATGCTGCGCACCCATTGTCAGACGTCGGGTGTTTCGCTGCAGGAGTCGGATCCGTACAACAATGTGATCCGGACCACCGTCGAAGCGATGGCTGCGGTGTTCGGCGGCACTCAGTCGCTGCACACCAATGCGCTCGATGAAGCCATTGCGCTCCCGACAGAGTTTTCGGCCCGCATCGCGCGCAACACGCAGATCGTGCTTGCCGAAGAGACCGGCATCACGAGAGTCGTCGATCCGCTCGGGGGTTCCTATTACGTCGAAGCGCTGACGAGCGAACTCGTCGACCAGGCCTGGACGATTATCGGAGAAGTCGATGATCTCGGCGGCATGACGAGGGCAGTCGCCTCCGGCATGCCCAAGCGCTTGATCGAGGAAGCTGCGGCCGCGCGCCAGGCCCGCGTCGACAAAGGCGAAGACGTCATTGTTGGCGTCAACAAGTACAGGCCCGAAAACGCCGATCACATCGACTTCCTCGACGTCGACAATGTAAAGGTCCGCGAGGAACAGGTTGCGCGCCTGACGGCGACGAAAGCCACACGTGACGAAACGGCCTGTCAGGCTGCCCTCGCCGCGCTCACGCTTGGTGCCAGGGGCAGCGAGAACCTGCTGGCGCTTGCGGTCACAGCTGCGCGCGCGCGGGCAACGCTCGGCGAAATCTCCGACGCAATGGAGCTGGTATTTGGTCGCTATGCCACCACGCCTCAGCCCGTCCGCGGCATCTACGGGAGCGCGCACGAGTTCGACGCGGCCTGGGCACTGGTCGTTGACGGCGTCGATGCCACCGCGCGGCGCCTCGGTCACCCGCCGCGTGTGCTGATCGCCAAGATGGGCCAGGACGGCCACGATCGCGGTGCCAATGTCGTTGCCAGCGCTTTTGCCGACATGGGTTTCGAAACTGTAAGCGGCCCCTTGTTCCAGACACCGCAGGAAACGCTTGTGCTTGCGCTCGAACGCGATGTCGACGCCATCGGCGCGTCAAGCCTTGCTGCCGGCCACAAGACACTCATCCCCGAACTTATCCGCCTGCTGCGTGAAGCGGGGCGCAGCGACATCAAGGTTTTTGCCGGCGGCGTCATCCCGCCGCAGGATTACCAGTTCCTCCGGGACGCCGGCGTGGTCGGCATCTACGGGCCGGGATCGAATATTGTTGAGTGCGCAGCCGATGTGCTGCGGTTGCTGGGGCACAACATGCCGCCAGTGGCATTGAGCGAGGCTGCAGAATGACCACGCGCAATGACTGGACACGCGAGCAAATTGCCGCGTTGTTCGATCTTTCTTTCGACGACTTGATGTTTCGCGCGCAGTCCGTGCACCGTGCACACCACGCCGCCGGGCAGGTGCAGCTCTGCACATTGCTCTCGATCAAGACTGGGGGTTGCCCGGAGGATTGCGGCTATTGCGCGCAGTCGGCTTCGGCCGACACTGGGCTCAAGGCCGAAAAACTGATGGATGTGGACGCCGTGCTCGCGAGCGCCGCCGAGGCAAAAGCAGCTGGGTCACAACGATTCTGCATGGGCGCAGCCTGGCGCGAGCCCAAGGACCGCGACATGGAGACGATTGTCGAAATGGTTTCCGGGGTTAAGCGCATGGGTCTGGAAACCTGCATGACGCTTGGCATGCTGAGCAGTGAACAGGCACAGCGTCTCGCCGACGCAGGTCTCGACTATTATAACCACAACATTGATACCTCGCCGGAAAATTACGGCAACGTCATCACCACGCGCAGCTTTCAGGAACGCCTTGATACGCTCGCTGAAGTCCGCGCGGCAGGGATTAACGTGTGCTGCGGGGGCATCGTCGGCATGGGCGAGACGCGCGCCGACCGCGTCGGCTTCATTCACGCGCTTGCGACCTTGCCGCAGCATCCAGAAAGCGTGCCCGTCAACGCGCTGGTGCCCGTCAAGGGCACCGTGCTTGGCAACATGCTCGCCGACACGCCGCTGGCCAAGATCGATGACATCGAATTCGTCCGGACCGTCGCTGTCGCACGGGTGACGATGCCGCTGAGCATGGTCCGCCTCAGCGCGGGTCGCGAAAGCATGAGCGAAGCGACGCAGGCGCTGTGCTT
>JAYVVA010000270.1:0-4469 GCA_043787435.1 Sphingomonadales bacterium
CCTTCTGGACTGATCACCGAATAGATCGCGTGCTCGAACATTAACACGCGGTTGGCGGCGGCTAGCGCGACGGCGCCACCGCTGCCGCCTTCGCCGACGATGGCCGCGATCATCGGCACCGGAAGAGCAAGGCAGGTTTCGGTGGTACGCGCAATTGCTTCGGCCTGTCCCCGCGCCTCGGCATCGATACCTGGAAACGCGCCTGCTGTATCGACGAGCGTCACGACTGGTAGATTAAACCGCCCGGCGAGTTCCATCAGGCGGATCGCTTTGCGATATCCCTCAGGGCGCCCCATCCCGAAGTTATGAATAAGACGGCTGGTGGTATCGTGTCCTTTTTCATGGCCGATCAACATGACTTTGCAGCCGTCGATCGTCGCAAAGCCGCCAATGATTGCGGGATCGTCAGCATAGGCGCGGTCGCCAGCGAGTGGCATCCATTCTTCTGCAATCGCAGCACGATACGTGGACAGTCGCGGCCGTTGTGGATGACGTGCGACCTGTGTGCGCTGCCAAGGGGTAAGCTTGCTATAGAGGTCGGCAATCATTCTTCCGGCGCGCTCGTCGAGGCGGTCAGCCTCAAATACTGCCTCGGGCGTGTCGGCAGCGCGCAGGTCTTGAGCGCTGCGGGCAAGAGCGGCAACGGGCTTTTCGAATTCGAGGTAATCGATCATCTTCTCGAACTAGTCTCGCGAAAAGCGCGAGGCAATGTTTCAGTCGAATCGGTTGTGGCGTAATCGCCCGTCGCGCTCGATACTCATCAAGATGCCGATGCATAACATCACCGTCAGCATCGCCGTTCCGCCAAAGCTGACGAGCGGCAGGGGAATGCCTACGACAGGCGCAAGGCCCATGACCATCATCAGATTGATGGCGACGTAGAAGAATATCGTCGCTGTTAGGCCCGCAGCGGTCAGCTGCCCAAAACGAGTGGATGCCCGACTGGCCACGCGCATTCCCCAACGGAACAGCAGCAAGAATGCACCGATAATGAAGACCCCGCCGATGAGACCCCATTCCTCTGCCATGGTTGCAAACACGAAGTCGGTATGGCCCTCGGGCAAATAGTTCAGATGACTCTGGGTTCCCTGGAGTAAGCCCTTGCCGAGCACCCCACCTGAACCGATCGCGATTTTGGACTGCGTGATGTGATAGCCGGTCCCGAGCGGGTCGCTTTCGGGGTTGAGAAAAATCAGGACACGGTTGCGCTGATAGTCGTGCATCAATGCCCACACGATTGGGAGGGCTCCCGCAAACAGTCCTCCAGCGGCAGCGAACAGTCGCATCGGGACGCCCGAAAGAAACACGATCACAATACCTCCTGCAGCGATCATGGTTGCCGTGCCGAGATCGGGTTGAGTCAGGACGAGGCCGAACGGGATCAGGATTGCGAGTCCGGAAGGCCAAAGTGCGTTCCAGCCGCGAATTTCGCCCGCGGGTAGTTGCTCGTAGAACTTTGCGAGCGCGAGCACGATTGTCAGCTTCATCAGTTCTGACGGCTGGAGCCGGATGATCCCGGTGTCGAGCCAGCGCCGGCTACCGCCCGAAACGGCGCCGAGGAGTTCCACGGCAACAAGCATGATCAATATGACGGTAAACGACGGCCAGGCGATATCTTTCCAGAACTGGACCGGCACCTGCGACATGACGAGCGCCATGCCAAGAAAGACCGCAAATTTGGCTCCCTGCGACGAGGCCCAAGGGCTGAGGTGTCCGCCCGCTGCCGAATAAAGCACGACCAACCCGAACCCACCGATTGCCATGATCAGGAACAGGACGCCCCAAGGCAGCCCGCGGAGCTGGGCAGGAATGATGCCGGGCTGGGCGCTCAATCGGGCAACTCCTGCGATGCGTTGCTCGCAGATCCTAGCTGCGGCTCCGACGGCGGCGCGGGCGGCGGTGTATTCTGCCGCGCCTGGTCCGCTGCCATGCGCGTCGCTACGTCACCGCCCCAACTCGCCTCGACTTCCGCCAGGTTTTTCTTCGCGAGATCGCGATCGAACAGATACGTCATGATGTCGCGACCGGTTAAAGGTGTGTCGAGATTGCGCACCGTGTGGCCACCGTGTTCCAGCACAATAGCGGCGGCATAGCGTGGCGATTCGGCCGGCGCGAAGCACACGAAGAGCGCATGGTCGCGTAGCTTGAACGGCAGCGAAGCGTTGCCGAGCACGCCCGAGCCACGCTCTGCCATGGAAATCCGCCGAACCTGGGCAGTGCCGGTCTTGGCCGCAAGCGTAATTCCGGGAATCTGCATGCGTGCCGCGCCGCCGGTCCCGCCGCCATTCACAACCCCAGCCATCGCTTCGCGGACCTTGATTAAGTGTTCCGACGAGACGGGCAGGGCAGCCGCGTTCGCACTGTTGGTTCCTTTCAACAGATGGGGGTTGAGCGCGCGGCCCGATGCGATCCGTGCGGCCATGACTGCGAGCTGCAAGGGATTGGCCAGCACATATCCTTGCCCGATTGACGCGTTGAGCGAGTCGGCGACAGTCCACTGCTGCTTGTATTTGCGCTCTTTCCATGCGCTGTCAGGGACCGTGCCGAACCGCTGGGTCGAAAACGGCAGATCGTATTTCTGTCCCAGCCCGGTCATGCGGGCGATGGGCGCGATGTGGTCGTACCCCAGCCGCCGGACCATCTCATAGAAATAGATATCGCAGCTCAACATGATCGCCGATTTGAGGTCGAGCGCCCCGTGTCCCTTGCGTTTATGGCAATGAAAGATGCCATTGCCAACACGCAGAGAACCGGAGCAGGTGATACGATCGGTCGGACTCACACCTGCTTCGAGCAGTGCCAGGGCGTTCATCGGCTTCACCGTGGAACCCGGAGGATACAGACCCTGGAGCACCTTGTTCATGAGTGGGACGTGATCGTTGTCCGACAGCATCTTCCACTCGGCGTGGCTAATGCCGTCAGAAAAACTGTTGGGGTCATATGCGGGCATCGAAACCATTGCGAGCATCTCGCCAGTTAGGCAGTCGATAACCACCGCTGACCCCGAATTGGTGCCCAGCCGCCGCGCGGCGTAAGCTTGTAATCCCTTGTCGATCGTCAATTGCAGCGTGTGCCCGGGAACATCCGGACGCGTCGCCAGATCGCGCACCAATTTGCCACGCGCCGTGACTTCGCTGCGCCGCGCACCCGGAGTGCCGCGCAGCACCGCTTCAAATGTTTTCTCGATGCCGTCCTTGCCGACCTTGTAGCCCGGCGTCAGCATCAACTGGTCCTTGGTCTTTGCATAGTCGACCGCGCTGGCCGATCCGACATAGCCGAGCAAATGTCCGACGGCGGCTCCGTCGGGGTAAAAACGGGCAAAGCCTTGAGCTGGACTGACACCGGCCAGTTCGGTCGCACGCACCGACAAGGCTGCATAATGTTCCCAGTCAAGGTTCTCGGCGAC
Organism: Sphingomonadales bacterium; assembly: GCA_043787435.1. Lineage (GTDB taxonomy): Bacteria > Pseudomonadota > Alphaproteobacteria > Sphingomonadales > Sphingomonadaceae > Sphingomonas_O. The sequence continues at coordinate 3,407 of JAYVVA010000270.1, forward strand.
CTGCACTGGTTGAAACCCGGCTGCTGCCTTGATGTCATCCGAGATGCGTTGCCGCTCATCGGCATCGAAACCCAGAATTTGCTGCAGCTCGTCGAGTGTTGCCTCCTTGTCGATCAGCCGGTCCGGAATGATGTCAACGCGAAACGTCGTTCGGTTGAGTGCCAGCGGCTTGCCAGTGCGATCGACGATCCACCCTCGGCGGGGGGGTATAAGCGACAGGTTGACCCGGTTGCTTTCGGCCAGCAGGTTGTACTTGTCGTTCTCGGCAATCGACAGCCACGCCATCCGACCGACCAGCACGCCGCACAGCCCAATCTGCGCCGCACCCAGCACAAACCCGCGCCGCGTAAAGCTCATCTGCACCTGTGCTTCGGAAAGGCTGCGCTTGCCGAGCAAGCGGTCGAGTTTCATATCCGTGCTTTAGCGCGGACTCCGCCAGCGGTCGAGCGCTGCGCACGCTCGCGCCACTAACGGATAGACAAGCCCCGAGAGCACGATCTGCGGCACTAGCGCGAGCGGCGTCGTTGCCCCGCCGGTAATGTGCGCGATAATCAGAGCAAAGAAGAGGTAACAGGTTACGGCCAGTCCAGCCAGAATCCAATCCTGGCGATGATTGCGAAATGGTGTGCGCCGGTCGACTGCGTCAAGGGCAAGCATGATCGTGGTCCAACCGCACATCGCCGTACCGATCGGCTGACCGCTGAACAAATCATCCCAAAGGCCAAGCGGCAGCCCTATCCAAAGCGGCCAAATGTCGCCCCGAAGCAATCGCCAGCCAAGAAAAACCAGGAGGCCGAACGGCGGCATCAGCGGCTCGCTCGCAATCACGGGAAACAGGACAGTGAGCGACCCAATCATTGTGGACACCACTGGTACCAATTGCCGTTCGAGCGCGGTTGGCGGCGGCGTAAACCTCGTGCGGCGCTTGAGCGGCAGCATCACGGTGCGCCGTCGGCAGAGGCAGCGGCCGGCATCGGTATTGCTGGCACATAGGACGGCAGGACGATCGCAAAGTCGAGGCGGTTAGGATCGGCAAAAGGACGAGCGATTGCCACTTCACGAT
>JAYVVA010000271.1:0-3198 GCA_043787435.1 Sphingomonadales bacterium
AACTGTTCGAAAACACCGTGCAGCACCGGTTCGATCGCGTTGAAGACATCCTCCTGCGTCACGAAGCTCATTTCGAAATCAAGCTGGTAGAATTCACCGGGACTTCGATCCGCGCGCGCATCCTCGTCGCGAAAGCACGGGGCAATCTGAAAATACCGGTCAAACCCGGCAACCATCAACAGCTGTTTGAACATTTGCGGCGCCTGCGGCAGGGCGTAGAATTTTCCGGGGTGGACACGGCTGGGAACAAGATAGTCGCGCGCGCCCTCGGGACTGCTCGCAGTCAGGATCGGGGTTTGGAATTCGGTAAAACCCTGTCCGATCATCCGCTGACGGATGCTGGCAATGACGTTGGAGCGCAGCATCATATTGGCGTGAAGCCGCGCACGGCGCAAATCGAGGTAGCGATATGTAAGCCGGATTTCTTCTGGATATTCGGCATCGCCGAATACCGGCATCGGCAGTTCCGCGGCTGAAGATTGCACCGAAACATTGCGGGCCCGCACTTCGATGGCCCCCGTCGGCAGCCCCGCGTTGACCGTCTCGGCCGAGCGCGCCACGACTTCACCCGTAATCGTCACGACCGATTCAGCGCGCAACCGGTCAAGCACGGCGTGCGCCGGACTGTCGGTGTCGGTGACAATCTGAGTAATCCCGTAATGGTCGCGTAGGTCGACGAAAAGCAGGTTGCCATGATCGCGTTTGCGGTGGACCCACCCCGAAAGCCGCACGGTCGCATCGACATCGGTGCCGCGCAGTTCGGCGCAGGTGTGGGTTCTGTATGCATGTAAAGTCATGGGCCGGGCTAACGCAGGCGCACAGGCCGTTTGTCAACCCGCCTCACCTCGCTATGGAGTGCGGATGCAGATTCACCCGATGATTGAAGACACCGCAACACTGGCCGCGATGTGCGAGCGGATCGCCAAATCAAGCTTCATCGCGGTCGATACCGAATTCATGCGCGAGAATACGTTCTGGCCAGACTTGTGCCTTATCCAGATCGCCGACGCACATGAAGCTGCAGCCGTCGATCCCAAGGCCGAAGGCCTCGATCTCAAGCCGCTGCTCGACCTGATGACCGAGAACGATCGCGTCCTGAAGGTTTTTCACGCCGGAGGGCAGGACATCGAGATTGTCTATAACCTGACGGGTAAAACCCCTTTCCCGCTTTTCGACACGCAAGTGGCGGCAATGGCGCTCGGTCAGGGCGAACAGGTCGGCTATTCGAACCTTGTTGATCAATGGCTCGGCATCACCCTCGACAAAGGCGCGCGTTTTACCGATTGGGGTCGCCGGCCGCTCGACAATCGCCAGATCGAATATGCCATCGGCGACGTCACGCATCTGGCGAAGATTTTTCCGATGATGCTCGACAAGTTGGTCAGAACGGGTCGCGGCGCGTGGCTCGACCAGGAGATGGAACGGCTCGCCAACCCCGCAAATTATGCGCAGGAACCGGGAGAAGCCTGGAAACGGGTTAAGATTGCCAGCCGCAAGCCCGAAGTCCTGGGACGCCTGCGAGCGCTTGCGGCCTGGCGCGAACATGAGGCGCGCACAAAGAACCTTCCTCGCGGGCGCATCGTAAAGGACGAAACTCTCGCTGATATTGCTCTGCACCCGCCCCGCGTACAGGGAGATTTGTCGAAAGTGCGGGGCCTGTCCGCCTCGTGGTCGGGCAATGACATCGGTAGCAGGATGTTGGCAGCACTCGGGAACGCCGGGCCGCTCGCTGCTGAACTCATGCCGCCGCGCGACGACCGCAAGCCCGGTCTTGGCAAGGACGGCGCTCTCGTTGCGGACTTGCTCAAGCTCCTGCTCAAGATCCGCGCCAAGGAATCGAACGTCGCGCCGCGCCTGCTGGCGCGGACCGACGATCTCGACATGCTCGCAGCGGGCGTACGCGAGGGGCTGTCGATCCTGATCGGCTGGCGCTTCGATCAGTTCGGTCGAGATGCGCTCGACCTTGTCGAAGGGCGGCTCGCCTTTGCAGTTGTGGACGGCAAGCTCAAAATGACGCGGACAGAAAAAGTCGACAAGCGAGACGTCGAATGATGCGGTTTGGCGTGCTGATGGCCGTGGCGCTGCTTGCTGGATGCGAGACGACTGCGGTCGCAGGGACCGGGCACTGTGATGCAAATAAGGTTCAAAACTTCGTCGGTGCGCTGGGCACTGCCGATGTTGGCAAAGCCATCTTCAAACGGTCGCGAGCAAAAGCGCTCCGCTGGATCGCGCCCGGCACGATGGTTGCAATGGATTATCGCGCTGACCGCCTCAACCTTCGCACTGATGCGCGGAATTTCATAACCGCGGTCGATTGCGGCTAGGTCAGCCGAGCCGGGCCGTTCGCTTGAGCATTGCCGCTAATTGCCGGTGTCGTCGCTCGACAGCCTCGCCGTAGAGCAGCGCATGATCTGCGGACAAACTTAGCCGCACATGCTTCTCGTCAATCGACAAATGACTGACTTCCAGCGGCCCCGCCACGCCGCCGCTCAGCCGTTGGCCAAGCCGTATCGCGAGCCCCCATGCGGCCGCCATTGCGCAGTCCTCGAGCGAGCAAAGCTGTGCGACGAGCGGTGCGGGAATGTTCCCGCCCCCAAAGCTGGTGTAAAGCGCGTGCGCAATCATTGCGCGCCCGCGCCCGTCGACACCAACCCAGTTACCATAAAGCGCAATGTCGAGGCCGCGTTCGGCGCGCAGTTCGGGATTTGCCATCCAGCCGACATCACTCAGCAGGCATGCGGCGTGCCGCAAGCGGCCGCTGCGACTGTCTTCGTGCGTGAACAACGGCGCGATCCAGCGCGCCAGGAGGTCGCCATGTTCTGGAAACCGGCCAAGTTTTGCGCCTGTCTGCCGCGTCGCCTCGATAAGAGGATCCTGGCTACGAACTTCTCGACTTAGTCCCTCGAAAATGAGCCCTTCGCGTAGGCCGTAGGCTGAGACGATCAGCGATCCTGGCCCGAGAAGCCGGGTGAGTGTCGTTAGTAGCGCCGCCGCGTCGCCCAGCGCAGCGATACGCCCCGACGGCAGCGATTCGATGCCCTTTAGCCGCTTGCGATCCATGCGGCTGAGTGCACGCGAAAGCCGCGACGCCGCCTCAGGCGGCATTGCATAGCCGTGCAGCACAGGCAGCGGGTGATCGGACAGATAAATATGCAATCGTGCAAGAGCCCGCCACGACCCGCCGACGAGCCAGAACGG
>JAYVVA010000272.1:0-4638 GCA_043787435.1 Sphingomonadales bacterium
GAATACCGGCGATCATACGCCTGTGGTCCAGCTCAGCCATCGCTACGGGATGATCCTGTTCATCGCGTCCGAGGTCATGTTCTTTGTCGGCTGGTTCTGGGCCTGGTTCGACTTTTCGCTGTTCCCCGCTGCGCTCAGCATTGTGAAGGACCATGTGGCCGGCACCTACACGGTGACCAACATCATCGGTCAGTCGGGGGCGGCAGCATTGGAGCAGTGGCCTCCAAAGGGCATCGAGATCATTGATCCGTTTCACTTCCCCCTGCTCAACACGCTGATCCTGCTGTGTTCGGGCACGACGGTGACATATGCACACCACGCCCTCATCCACGGCGATCGCCAAGGGCTCAAGGTCGGCTTGTGGGCAACCATCCTGCTCGGCATGCTGTTTTCCAGTATTCAGGCCTACGAGTACGTCCATGCGCCTTTTCCCTTTGCAGGCCTGAACTACGGCGCCGCATTTTACATGGCGACAGGATTTCACGGGTTTCACGTCATCATTGGAACGATCTTTCTGATCGTCTGCCTTGTGAGGAGCAATAAGGGCCAGTTTACCCCGCGTCAGCACTTCGGCTTTGAAGCGGCGGCCTGGTACTGGCACTTCGTTGACGTTGTATGGCTGTTTCTGTTCATCTCGATCTACGTTTGGGGCGGCTGGGGCGCGCCGGTCCACGGGGGGTGAGTTCGCTCCCCGCACTGGCGGGCGCTGCGCTGAAAGGCGCATGTCCGCAGTGCGGTGCAAAGACCTTGTTCGGCGGGATCGTCTCGTTTGCGCCAAAATGCCCGGCGTGTGGGCTAGATTTTTTTGCCTTCAACGTGGGCGACGGCCCGGCGGCTTTCCTTGCGTTGATCGTAGGAGCACTCGTTGTGCTGGGCGCGGTCAGTCTCGAACTTGAGGCGCAGCCGCCCTTCTGGGTGCACCTCCTGATCTGGCCTGGAGTCACTTTCGTCCTCGTGATTGGCGGGTTAAGAGTCGGCAAGGCGGCGCTGCTGATCTCCGAATATCGAAACGCAGCCCGTGAAGGTAAGCTCAAGCCATGAGACGCCCGCCCGTTGTTGCCACGCTTGTCGTGGGTTTGGCTGTAACTGCCATGCTGGCACTCGGTTTTTGGCAGCTCGAGCGGCGGGCCGAGAAAGAGGCTTTGCTCGCGCGATATACGGCCAACCTCAATCTGCCGCCGATAGCCTACCCCCAGTTGGCTCCCGTGCCCCTTGGGGCCATGTTCCGAAAAGCGCGGGTAAATTGCCTGCACGTCACGAGCTGGCGAGCCGAGGGGGGACAAACACCCGACGGCGTGGCCGGATACCGGCATATCGCGACTTGCGAGACTGGCGCTAAGGGTCCGGAGGCATTGATCGATATGGGCGTGTCGGCGACTCCGACCCAAAAAGTCAGCTGGCATTCAGGACTGGTAGATGGGCTGATTACGACAGAACCGAGCCACGAGAGCCTGATAGGCCGCATATTCGATCACGCGGCTCCTTTGCGCCCCATGCTTGTCGCTGATGTCCCTGCGCCTGGCCTTGCTGCCAGCACGCCGCCCAATCCTGCAGAAATTCCGAACGATCATCTCGCCTATGCAGTGCAGTGGTTCGTGTTCGCGGGCGTGGCGTCACTGATCTATGTTGGGGCGTTGCGGCGGCGAGGCTGATGCTTGCGCGGCATCGTGGAAGACGATGCCGAGGGTCAGACGCTCGCAATGAACTGGTCGCTCGCGCACCGGAAAGACGACCGCATGACCCTGTTGCATAGGCACGACAGCGGTCCACGATTGCATGCGCGGGCGCTGATAGGTCAACACAAACCCACCGCCGGTGAAATCGCGTGTCGGCTCGGACAACCGGATCGCAACTTGCAACGGGAAGAAGTGTTCGCCGTATAAATCTTGATGCAGCGTATTGCATTCGGCTGGCCCATAACGAAAGAGGAGCGGCGTTGGCAGCACCTGTCCTGCCGTCTGGCAAACGGCCCTGAAGCGGGCTTGAGTGGCAGGAAACATCCGCCCCGTTCCGAGCCTCTCCGCCCACTTGTTACCGATGCCAGCCAGTTGCGGATAAAGGCCTGCGCGCGATGCCGCCACGCGGGCTGGGAGTGGATCTGCAATATAGCGATATGCGTCGCGGCTGTTCCACAGCGCGCGCATGTCCAAACACTCGTTTGACGAGGGAAACCGGGGCAATACAGCCCAACCCTCGTCAGCAAGTGATTGGGCAGCAGCATCGGCGAGGTCATCGATCATGCGACGAGTTCTTAACGATGGATCGCGTCCGGTGTGTCCCGGAAATTGCGGTCAAACTTGGACCGTCGTCGCCAAGCTATCGCTTGCCGCACCACTTTCGCTGCACTTTGCCGAACCGATCTTTCCGGGTTCCAGGTTTGCCCTCGTTCGAGCGTCCCATGATCGGCAACTTTGACTGCTCGTGCGCCGGGAGGCCAAGTTCCTCTGCCTCCAGCGAGCGGATTTCGTCTCGCAGCCGGCCTGCGGTTTCGAACTCGAGGTCGCCAGCTGCCTTGCGCATCTTCTTTTCCAGGTCTTCAATATAGGCGCGAAGATTATGACCGACCATATGGGGACGGTCCTCGTCGATCTCGATTGTCACCTGGTCGCGTGACGACAGGTGGCTGATCACGTCCGAAATGTTGCGCTTGATGGTCAGCGGCGTGATGCCGTGTATTGTGTTATACTCGAGTTGCTTTTCACGGCGCCGGTCGGTTTCGCGAATTGCGCGTTCCATGCTGCCGGTTACGCGGTCGGCGTAAAGAATAACCCGCCCGTCCACGTTGCGTGCGGCGCGGCCGATGGTCTGGATCAGCGATGTCTCGCTGCGCAAGAAACCCTCCTTGTCGGCGTCGAGAATGCAGACGAGTCCACATTCGGGAATATCCAATCCCTCGCGCAAAAGGTTGATGCCGATCAGCACGTCGTAGACGCCGAGCCGTAGATCGCGGATCAGCTCGATGCGCTCCAGCGTCTCGACATCGCTGTGCATATAGCGAACCTTGATCCCAGCCTCGTGCAGATACTCGGTCAGGTCCTCCGCCATCCGCTTGGTGAGCGTCGTGACGAGAGTGCGGTAGCCAGCGACGGTGGTCTTCTTGATCTCGTTGATGCAGTCATCGACCTGGTCTTCAACGGGCTTGATTTCGACCGGCGGATCAATGAGACCAGTCGGCCGGATAACCTGTTCAGCGAACACGCCGCCGGTTTGTTCCATTTCCCACGGCCCCGGCGTCGCCGACACGCACACTGTCTGCGGCCGCATCGCATCCCACTCGTTGAAGCGTAAAGGCCGATTGTCGATCGCGCTCGGCAAGCGAAATCCATATTCGGCGAGGGTCAGTTTGCGGCGGTGATCGCCGCGCGACATGCCGTTGACCTGGCCGATGGTCACATGGCTTTCGTCGACAAACAGCAGGGCGTTTTCCGGGAGATACTCAAACAACGTAGGCGGCGGCTCGCCCGGCAAGCGGCCGGTGAGGAAGCGGCTGTAGTTCTCGATCCCTGCGCAGCTGCCCGTTGCAGCAATCATTTCGAGATCGAAGTTCGTGCGCTGCTCCAGCCGCTGGGCTTCAAGCAACTTGCCCTCGGCGACCAGTTCCTTCAATCGCTCAGAAAGCTCATGACGGATTGCGTCCATCGCCTGTTTCATCGTCGGGCCGGGCGTGACGTAGTGGCTGTTCGCGTAAACACGCACATAGTCGAGCGTAGCCGACTTCTTCCCGGTCAGAGGGTCGAACTCTACAATGGCTTCGATTTCGTCGCCGAAGAACGAAATCCGCCAAGCGCTGTCCTCGTAATGCGACGGAAATATCTCCAGATTGTCACCGCGAACGCGGAAATTGCCGCGCTGGAAAGCCGCCTCGTTTCGTTTGTACTGTAGCGCCACGAGCTTTCGAATGATTTCCGATTGCTCGACCGTCTGGCCTTTTTTCAGGTCAAAGATCATGGCCGAGTACGTCTCGACCGACCCGATACCATAGAGGCAAGATACCGATGCCACGATGATCACGTCATCACGTTCTAGCAGTGACCGCGTCGCGGAATGGCGCATCCGGTCGATCGATTCATTTACCGATGATTCTTTTTCGATGTAGGTGTCCGACCGCGCGACATAGGCCTCGGGCTGGTAATAGTCGTAATAGCTGACGAAATACTCGACGGCATTGTCGGGAAAGAACGACTTCATCTCACCATAAAGCTGAGCTGCGAGAATTTTGTTGGGGGCGAGGATGAGTGCGGGCCGCTGCAACTCCTCGATGACGCGTGCCATCGTAAACGTCTTGCCGCTCCCGGTGACGCCGAGCAGCACCTGATTGCGTTCGCCGCTCTGCGCCGTCTCAACCAGTTCGGAAATTGCGGTCGGCTGGTCGCCCGCAGCCTGGTAATCGGACACGACCTTGAATCGTTTCCCGCCTTCAACTTTGGGCGGCCGGACGGGACGGTGGGGAACGAAATCTGCTGTCGTTTCGGGCTCGTCGAGACTCGTACGGATCTGAATGGACATAAAGAGAACGATAGGGGGTGGGCTGTCGCCTTTCAACCGCGCTGATTTCATCCCGACGCGATTGAATTGCCCACGCAAAGCGATATGCTCGCTTCGTCAGGGGCGCGCGTCGCAAACGAACGGCAAATGAGG
>JAYVVA010000273.1:0-2235 GCA_043787435.1 Sphingomonadales bacterium
GTTGAACCACCAGACCCACGCGCCAGTTGCATGAACCAGAAACTACGCTGTGTTCATCGCGTGTCTACGTCGACCTTACAGGAGTTCGAAAAGCCCAGCCGCACCCATGCCGCCCCCGATACACATCGTCACGACAACCCGCTTCGCAGCGCGTCTTTTGCCCTCGATCAGAATGTGGGCAGTGAGCCGCGAGCCACTCATCCCGAAAGGATGGCCGATAGCAATCGCGCCGCCGTCGACATTTAGTCGTTCGTTATCAATGCCCAGTCGGTCGCGGCAATAAAGCACCTGTACGGCGAACGCCTCGTTCAGCTCCCATAGATCGATGTCGTCTACCGTCAGACCATGCTGGGCGAGCAGCTTGGGCACGGCAAACACCGGTCCGATCCCCATTTCATCGGGCTCGCACCCAGCAATCGCAAATCCCCGGAATATACCCATAGGCGTCAAGCTGCGGTGCGCTGCCTCGCGATCGGACATGACGACACACACGCTGGCCCCATCCGACAACTGACTAGCGTTTCCAGCTGTAACGGTACCGCCCGCGACAACCGTCTTAAGCGCGGCGAGGCTTTCTGGCGTCGTTCCCGCGCGCATGCCCTCATCGCGGTCGAGTGTGACCTGTTCCTCGCCAATCACGTTTCCGTCCTTGTCGCGCTGCTTGCGTGCCACGGTAATTGGCACGATCTCGTCACTCAGCCTGCCTGCGTGCCACGCCGCGACGACGCGCTGTTGCGATTGGGCGCCATAGGCATCCTGTGCCTCGCGACTGATACCATATCGGCTCGCGACATTCTCTGCAGTCGGGATCATCGGCAACATAAGATCGGGTCGGTTGGCCTCCACCCATGGCGAGTAATAATGCTTCAAGTTCTTGTTAGGCAGCACCAGCGAGACGCAATCGAGCCCGCCAGCTACAAAGATTCCTTCCTCGCCGCTGCGTATCCGCTGAGCGGCGAGCGCAATGGCCTGCAGACCCGACGAACATTTGCGGTCGAGCGTCATGCCCGCAACGGAAACTGGGCATCCGGCCTCGATGGCAGCAACGCGCGCGACGTTATTACCCGTGGCGCCTTCGGGATGCGCTGAGCCCAGGATGACATCGTAAATGTCATCAAGGCCCAAGTTCGCGCGTGCAGCCGCGGCACGAATGACATGTGCAGCCAGGGTCGATCCCCCAGTGTCGACCAGCGTACCCCGATAGGCTTTGCCGATCGGGGTACGCGCGGTGGAAACGATAACGGCTTCGGGCATCGCCTCAAACTTTCACAATACCATGGTCGATGAGGCTCTTTGCACAATCGATCAGGGACTCTTCTTCGGGACGCGTCGCCCAGCCCAATACGAGCCTGGCATGACTGGCGTCCATATTGCGGGTGCGCCCGAGCTCGGAAACCACCATGCGCACCAGCGGGTCCCATATTGCGACAACGCGGACGAGGAAGTCGGGTAGCGTCCGCGTCGGAACCTTTCGAGCTTGCGGTCCCAAATGTGCCTTCAAGATCTGCGCGATCTCGACCAGCTTGAAGAACCGGCCAGAAGCGATGAAACGCTCGCCCGCCATGCCAGGAGCACTCAACACACGGACATGCAGATCAGCAAGATCGCGGACATCAACAACCCCGAAGCCGAGGTCGGGGCAGCCCGGCAGCGCACCTGACAGCATTTTCTGAATCGCATCGATCGAAGTCGAGACATCCGCGTCCATGACAGGGCCCACGACGAGCGACGGATTGATCGAACAATATTCCATCGCGCCTCCGTCTGCGGCGATCCAGTCGCGCGCTGCCCGCTCAGCGATGGTTTTAGACTGGGCATACGGAGACGTATCGGGGCTGGCCGGGTCACTCCAATCGGCCTCTGTAAACGTCGTCTGACCGGGTGGATGACCGTATGCTATTGCTGCCGAAGACGATGTCTGGACAAAACGCAAAACGCCGGCATCGCGGGCAAAGCGCAGCGCCCGCAGGGCGCCGTCGCGGGCAGGCAAGATTAAATCGTCAGCATCCTTGACCGCCGTCGGTGGAAACGGCGAAGCGACATGTATAACGTGCGTACAGCCCGCCATGGCCTCGGCCCACCCATTATCAGAAGTCAGATCGGCTGCGAAAAAATGCAGTCTATTCTTGTCAACGGCGAGACGCGTTCGAACTTCGCTCTCACGCGCCATATCGCGCACCGTGGCGTGGACATTCCAGCCGTCTGCGACCAACTGACGAATGATAAATCCTGCGA
>JAYVVA010000274.1:0-3029 GCA_043787435.1 Sphingomonadales bacterium
GGCTATCGCAGCGCTGGTGGGCTCGCCGGGATTCGAACCCGGGACCTACAGATTAAAAGTCCGTTGCTCTACCAACTGAGCTACGAGCCCGACCTGCACGCGAAGGCGCTGCCCCTATAAGCGGGCGCGTTTCCGGTCAAGGCGTGCCAGCAACTGTCGGGCGGTAAGATGCGTGACCGGGTCGCGCCAGCCGGGCGCGATCTCGACGAGTGGCGCAAGGACAAAGCGGCGCTGGCGGAACGCAGGATGCGGAATGCTCAATGCCGGCGAAGCCCATAGCCCTCCCGACCACCCGATAATATCGAGGTCGAGTGGCCGGTCTCCCCAGCGGCGGCTGGAGCGGCGACCATGCGCCCGCTCGACCGACTTGAGGTGAGCAAGAAGGCCAAGTGGTGATTGGTCAGTTTCGAGCTGCGCGACGGCGTTGGCGTAACGGCGCGTGCCGGGGCCGAGGGGAACCGTGGTGTGGATGGTCGACTGGTTGACGATCTGGTCGAGGTTTATGCTCGCCAGCAACGCCTGCGGACTGCCCCAAGCTCCCCACTGGTTGCTCCCTAGCGCGATCAAATAGCTATGCCTTCCCATGCCGCTGCTCTAACCGACGGCAATGTTCCCCGTAAGCCCCATCCCTGTAACTGAACCGCCGCGCGACTGCCCGCTTTGCCCGCGGCTGGTCGCTTATCGTCACGCCTGCCACACCGAATTCCCGAATTGGTGGAACGCACCTGTGCAGGCGTTCGGCGATCCCTCTGCGTGGCTTGCCATCGTGGGTCTCGCCCCGGGCAAGCATGGTGCCAACCGCACGGGGCGTCCGTTCACCGGAGACGCGTCGGGGCCGCTGCTTTATGACACGCTGGCCAAATTCGGCCTGACCCAAGGTGAATACGCATCGAAGGTCGATGATGGACTTTCGCTCAAGGGCGCAATGATCATCAACGCTGTCAAATGCCTGCCGCCTGAAAATAAGCCGACGCCCGAGGAGGTGCGCACCTGTCGCCAGTTTCTCGAGACGCAGCTTAGCGCGCTGCCTAATGTCCGCGTTGTTGTCGCGCTCGGTCAGATCGCGCACCAGTCGGCCGTAAAAGTGATGGGTGGGCGGTTGCCCAAAGCCAAGTTTGGCCATCTGAACGAACACCGCATGCCGAATGGTCACCTGCTGATCGACAGCTATCATTGCTCGCGGTACAACCAGAACACCGGACGGCTCACGCCCGAAATGTTCGAAGCCGTTTTTGCCCGAGCAGTGACGTTGCGCTGAGGCGCTAATGCGATCTGGCCCGCAGAAAATTATGTCACGTCTCGGGTGGTCGAGCTCTTGATCGTCAAAGCCAGGCAAGGGCGTCGCGCGATTTGGGGGCTATGACCATTCTTGTTGCTGGTAGCGATATGCGTCTGGGTCGGATCAGGCAGTTTGCTGGGAGCCGATTGGCTCAGATATCCTGCACCAGTCGACCGTAGAGTTCCGGCCTTCGATCCCGGAAAAATCCGAATGCTGCCCGGTTCTTGGCTACTTCCGCCAAGTCGAATGTTGCCACGAGCACACCGCTTTCAGCGGCGCCGTATTCGCCGACCAAGTCACCCCGCTCATTGGCGATAAAGCTGTGCCCGTAAAACGACTGGCCGTGCTCGCGGCCGATGCGGTTCGACGCGACCACCGGCACCACATTGGACACCGCATGGCCAACCATTGCGCGCCGCCACAGGCGCGACGTGTCGAGGTCTTCAGCCTCGGGCTCATCGCCGATCGCGGTCGGAAACATTAAAATATCGGCCCCCATCAGCATCAGCGCGCGCGCCGTTTCGGGAAACCACTGGTCCCAGCAAATACCGATCCCGACACGCCCGTATTTCGTGTCCCACACCTTGAAGCCGGTATTGCCGGGACGGAAATAGAATTTCTCTTCATATCCCGGCCCGTCAGGGATGTGACTCTTGCGATAGATACCCATGATCTGGCCGGCGTCGTCGATCATCGCCATGCTGTTGTAGTAATGCTGACCGTCGCGCTCGAAGAAGCTGGTGGGGATGTAGATCTGCAGCTCCTTTGCCAGCGCTTGCATCGCTAGGATGCTGGGATGTTCAGCGAGGGGCTTGGCCGTCTCGAACCAGCGTAGATCTTCCTTCTGGCAAAAATACGGCCCCTCGAAGAGTTCAGGCGGCAGAATGACCTTTGCGCCATGATGCGCAGCTTCACGCACGTGCGCCTCGACCGTTGCCAGATTGTCGGCAAGCGCTCCGGGCAGGGCGCACTGAATGGCGGCGACGGTAATGCTGCTCATGCGGTGGGGACCTGTTGGGAAATGCAGTGGAAACTCCCGCCTCCACTTAGAATATGGTTGGTCGGTAATCCGACCACAAGCCGATCGGGGAAACAGGGCTTCAAGGCGTCGACAGCGGCGTCATCATTGTCCGCGCCGTGGAGCGGCACGACGACCGTCGCATTGCCGATGTAGAAGTTCATGTAGCTGGCGGCGGCGATACTGCCATCAATTTCGATCCGACCCGGTGATGGGAGCGCAACGCATGTGACCCCAAAAGCGGTCGCGCGCGCCCAGGCGTCGGCGTAGGCCTCGGCGTTGGGGTCGTTGGGGCCGTCGGGTTCAGGCAACACCAGCACGCCGGGCGCCACAAACCGCGCGAGATTGTCGACATGGCCGTCGGTGTGGTCACCTGCCAACCCTTGGCCGAGCCACAGAACACGTTCGATACCGAGACCAAGCTTCAGCTCCGCTTCGATGTCGTCCCGGGTCATGTACGGGTTGCGGTTGGGGTTCAGAAGGCATTGCTCGGTCGTGACCAGCAACCCCGCGCCATCGACGTCAATAGCGCCACCTTCGAGAACCATATGACGCGCTTCGTGGGGCAGGGGGACCGAAGCCGCAAGCAACGCGCCCAGCGCATCGTCAAGGGGTGATGGATATTTACCGCCCCACCCGTTGCCACGATAGTCGATGGCGATCCGCTGGCCGTCGCGATCGAGCACGAGCGGCCCGGTGTCGCGCAACCAGATGTCGAAGAACGGAATAATC
>JAYVVA010000275.1:0-3158 GCA_043787435.1 Sphingomonadales bacterium
GCGTCGGCCACCGCTCCGCCAAGGTCGCGACCGCGCACACTGAACTTGATCGGAATGTAACGGCTCTGTTGCTCGCGGTAGATGAAGGACGCGCCGGACACGAGGCGCACCGTCGCCAAGTCGGATAAGGGCACCTGCGTGGTACCTCCACCTGCATTGGCAACGCCCACGGGTATGGAACGCAGATCGTCGAGGCTCGCACGTTCGCCGGCGGCAAGGCGAACCATGATTGGGAAGTTACGATCGCTGCCAGCTTCGTAGAGATTACCAGCTGACTGCCCGCCAATCGCTGCCTGGACCACATTGTTAACGTCGCCGGGGGCGAGACCGTATCGCGCCGCTTTCTCGCGGTCGATATCAATGCGAACGGTCGGCTGGCCCAGCGAATTGAAGATAGAGAGGTCGGTGATGCCCGGCACGCCGGCCATTGCTGCCTTCACGGCCTCGGCGCTGCGCTGCAGTGCGTCGAGGTCGTTCCCGTAAAGTTTGACGGAGTTTTCCCCTTTTACGCCTGAAGCCGCCTCCTCAACATTGTCCTCGATATATTGGGAAAAGTTAAAATCTACGCCGGCAAACCGCGATGACAAAGCGCGGCTCATGTCTTCGGTAAGCTTTTCTTTCGTGACGCCAGATGGCCATTCGGAGTAGGGCTTCAGCGGCACAAAAAATTCTGTGTTGAAAAAGCCTGTTGCATCCGTGCCATCGTCCGGCCGACCGTGCTGAGAGATAACAGTGGCGACTTCAGGATAGCTGCGTAAGATGCGCCGCATTTTGTTGACGTACGCGTCGCCAGCACTAAGCGACACAGCCTGCGGCATCGTCGCACGTATCCAAAGGTTGCCCTCTTCAAGATGAGGAAGAAATTCCAAGCCGAGCCCGTGCGCGACGATGATTGCGAGGAGGAACAGGCTACCTGCTAAACCCAGGGTGACTGCACGGAAGCGCAGCGCCGCACCAAGCGCGCGGGTGTAAGCGCGCCGAATAATACGGACGACGGCGGTTTCCCGCTCCTCGATATCGAGTGGCAGCAGGATCGCAGCGAGCGCCGGGGACACGGTAAAGGTCGCGACTAGGCCGCCGCCGATCGCGTAAGCGTAGGTCCGCGCCATCGGTCCGAAAATATGCCCTTCAATACCCGTGAGCGTAAACAGTGGCAGGAACGAAAGGATGATGATAGCCGCCGAAAAGAAAATAGCACGGTTCACCTCTGTGCTCGCGCCGGCTATAATTGCGATCTTGCGCGCCATGCCCTTATCCGCCGAGAGATTAGCCCGCGGCGCCTCCGCGAGATGACGAAAGATGTTTTCCACCATGATGACCGTCGCATCGACAACTAAACCGAAGTCAATGGCGCCGACCGATAAAAGGTTAGCGGATTCGCCTCTTGCTACGAGGATCATTACGGCTGTGAACAGTGCAAACGGAATTGTCGCTGAAACGATGATTGCACTGCGCAAATTACCCAGGAAGATCCATTGAATTAAGAAAATAAGGCCAATACCAAAAAGAAGGTTGTGGAGCACGGTATGGGTCGTCAATCCGATAAGTTCGCTCCGATCGTAGATACGCTCGATGTGAACGCCCGGCGGGAGTGTCCCAGATGCGTTAATGCGTTGCACCTCGGCCTCAACCGCCGCGATGGTGGGCGAACTCTTTTCGCCCCGGTGCATTAAAACAATGCCTTGAACGATGTCGTCGTCATTGTCTTGCCCGGCTATGCCAAGTCGCGGGAGATGCCCAATGCCCACCGTGGCAACGTCACGAACGAGCACGGGCGTTCCGTTGACCGTTTTAAGCAAGGTATTGCGTATTTGGTCTGGTGACTGAATCAGGCCTACACCACGGACGATCGCCGCCTTTGGGCCCAGGTCGATCGTTTGACCCCCAACGTTGAGATTCGCGTTGTTGAGCGCCTGCAGCACCTGCGCCAGCGTCAAACCGTTGGCGATCAGCGCTTGCTTGTCTACCGCGACGTCATACGTCTTTGACTTGCCGCCCCAGCCCGACACGTCGATAACACCGGGTACTGCCTTGAATCGGCGTTCGAGCATCCAGTCTTCAATGGTCTTGAGGTCTGTGACGGAATAGCCGGGCGGCCCAACGACGCGGTAGCGGTAAATCTCGCCGATCGGACTCTCGGGCGAGAGCTGCGGCTGCGACCCACCAGGTAGCGGGGAGAGCTGGCTCAACCGGTTTATCACCCGCTGTTCAGCCTCGTCATATGTATAATCGTAGCTGAATTGCACCTTCACGTCAGATAGGCCGAAGAGAGAAATTGTCCGTACCGTTTTGACGTGCGGAATGCCGGCGAGCTGAATTTCGATTGGGATGGTGATGTTACGCTCAATCTCCTCGGCCGATTGGCCCGGATACTGCGTGATGACGTCGACCAGCGGCGGCACCGGGTCAGGATATGCCTCAATATTAAGTCGCGCGAACGCCCCAGCCCCTGCCATGAACACGAGGAAGAGGAATAGGAGGACAATCCAGCGGCGACGGAGCGCAAAGTCGATAACGCTACCCATGGCTCAGTTCGCCCCGTTAGCACGGTCGATGAATACTGAACCTGCGGAGACAACGCGGTCACCCGCAGAAAGCCCCTGCGTCACCGCTACCGATCCGGGCTCGCCCGGAGCAGTCTTGACCGCACGCAACGAAAGGGTGTGCCGATTCAGATGTGCAACCCAAACGTGTGCATCGTCCCCTTCGTAGAGAACCGCCTGTACCGGTATCTCAACCGCCGCGCCGGTCGGTCCGTCCGATAGACGTGCGGATGCGAACATGTTCGGGCGCAGTGCCCCGTCAGGATTAGCGATTTGCGCGCGCACCGCGATACGCCGGGTGGTTTGATCGACAAGCGGTGCAACATAATAGACCTGGCTTGCAAACGTTCGGCCGGGAAACGCGGGAACTGAGACCTGGAGCGCCGCGCCACGGCGAAGCTTGCTGGCGTCAACTTCGCGGACGTTAGCTACGAGCCAGACGTGCGATAAATCGCTGATAGTAAACAACGGTAAGTTGGCGCCGCCAGCAGCGCTCTGGAGGTACTGACCGACACCGGCTTGTCTGGTTGTCACAGTCCCATTGATCGGACTTCGGACGATCGCTACGCTGCCACTACCGGTCCCAGCATCGCCGATACCAAGAATATTAAGGCG
>JAYVVA010000276.1:0-4060 GCA_043787435.1 Sphingomonadales bacterium
TTTCGGCTGGCGTGAGGGTGCAATCCAACCACAAAAAATGCTTCGCCGGCGAAGCTCAGTGAGAAGTGGGGATTTGTCGGATCTGGCGACACGCTTTTATCGTATTTCTGGCCCAGCCACACGTCCTTGTCACTGAGCGACTGGATCCGGTTCCACATGGAATCCTCAAAACATCCTTCGGTAATTGTCCGCGGCCCTTCAAAAATGACAGCGAGCGACTGGAACAACTGACGATTGCGATGATAGTCGCCGGCAAATCTCATCAGCGCCTCATGGATCGTCAGGTCGTTCCACGCACTCGTGATCGACCGCGCCACAACCGCCTTGATTTGATGCTTAGCCAGTGCCGACTTCGCCCCCACACATGGGAATTTAGGGTTGGCGATAAAGCGCTCGAGCTTGTCGATGAGGGGATGGTCGTCAGTAAAGAGGCGGCGATGCATTGCGTTCGTTTCGAGTAGGGGGCCACTGGTCGAAACAACGCAGCATTCTTCAGTCTGTTCCCGCTTTAGCTTGCCCCCTTGTGCACTGCCGCAAAGCCGCGCAGTCTGAGCGCAATGAAGCAAAAGCCTTTCGACGAACTGTGGGGATCGAGCAGCGACCAGACTTCGCGGCCCGAGTTTGCAGGCCTCGCGCATTGGCTTTCCGACACGCCTCGAGCTGAGCTCGACCGGCGTCAGAAGTCAGCCGAGGCAACCTTTCGACAGCTTGGCATAACCTTTGCCGTCTACGGCGACGATGATGCCGCGGAGCGCATTATCCCGTTCGATATCGTCCCGCGGATGTTCACCAAGACCGAATGGGACAAGCTGAGCGTCGGGATTGTCCAGCGCGTCGAGGCCATTAATGCCTTCCTCGACGACGTTTACGGCGAGCGCCGCATCCTCGACGAGAATATTCTGCCGCCCGAACTTATCCTCGCCAATCCGCAATTCCGCGGCGAGATCGTCGGGTCGCGTCCTCCGCACGGCATATGGTCGCACATCTGCGGAATCGACCTGGTCCGCACTGGCCCCGGCGATTTCTGGGTGCTCGAGGACAATGCACGGACTCCGTCGGGCGTAAGCTACATGCTCGAAAATCGCGAGGCGATGATCCGCTTGTGCCCCGAGCTGTTCCGCCGGTATCGGGTACAGCACGTCGACAGCTACGGGGACGCGCTTCTCCAGACACTGCGCTCGGTCGCCCCGGCAGGCGCGGGCAGCGACCCGGTTTGCGTGATCCTGACGCCAGGACGATTCAACTCTGCGTATTACGAACACAGTTTCCTCGCAGACTCACTTGGCATCGAGCTCGTTGAAGCCGCAGATCTGCAGGTCGACGATGATATCGTGTGGATGCGGACGATCACCGGCCGCGTTCGCGTCGATGTGATTTACCGTCGTATCGACGACGACTATCTCGATCCACTAGTATTCAGACCTGATTCCAAGCTCGGCGTTCCCGGCCTGATCGCTGCGTACCGCGCCGGCAAAGTCGCCATTGTCAACGCTCCCGGCACGGGCATCGCAGACGACAAGGCGATCTACAGCTACATGCCCGAGATCGTAAAATTTTATGCAGGCGGAAAACCGATATTGCCGATTGTCGAAACCTGGCGATGCCGCGAGCCTTTGGCGTTAAAATATGTTCTGGATAACCTTCCCGACCTCGTTGTGAAGCTGGTAGATGGCTCGGGGGGATATGGCATGCTGGTCGGTCCAACAGCAACAAAGCAAGAAATCGAGGATTTTCGCGCTGCGCTGATTGCCGAGCCGCATCGCTATATCGCCCAGCCAACGCTGGCGCTTTCAACCGTGCCCACACTCGTCGAGAGCGGCGTCGCGCCGCGTCACGTCGACTTCCGCCCGTTCGTCCTTTCGGGGGCAAGCGGCGTAAAAGTGATCCCTGGCGGCCTCACGCGCGTGGCACTGCGGGAAGGATCGCTGGTCGTGAACTCGAGCCAAGGCGGCGGGACCAAGGACAGCTTTGTCCTGATGGACGACGGCGAGATCGGAGACGAAGGTTAAATGCTCTCGCGCACCGCCGCCTCGCTCTACTGGATGGGGCGCTATGTGGAGCGGGCCGAATTTACGGCGCGCCTTGTTGAAGCAACGGTTCGTCTCGACGCGCTGTCTTCACGACCAGCGGGTGAAGCGGCGTGGGCAAGTGCGCTTGCTGTCATCGAGGCCGAAGCGGCCTTCGCCAAAACCGGCGAGAAGCTGACACCGCGCAATGTCGCGCGGTTCCTGACGTTGTCGAACGCCCACGCCGGTTCGGTCGTCTCGTGTCTCGATTTTGCGCGCAGCAATGCAAAGGCGGTTCGCACTGCGCTCAGTCGGGACGCTTGGTCGACGATCAATAGTGCGTGGCTGCTGTTCAACGGCCGCACAAGTCCAGGCGATACGCAGGCAACGCTCGCTTTAATGGAGCAGGCACAAAGTGAAACCCGCGGGTTCGAGGGTGCCATCGGGCGGATGCTCCGGAACCCAGCGTCTTGGTTTATCCGCTTGGGAGCCACTATTGAGCGCGCAGACAATACTGCCCGACTGATAGACGTCAAATACCACATTCTACTGCCCGAAGGCGAGCGGGTCGGCGGTGCGGTGGACCGTGACCAGTGGACAACAATCCTCCAGACGCTTGCCGCGGTGAACGCCTATCGCTGGCTCTATCGCGACGGGCTCCAGGCGCGTTCGGTGGCCGAACTCCTGATCCTGCGCCGCGAACTCCCGCGCTCGCTGGCGGCCAGCGCCGAGGAAGTGGTATTGCACCTCAATGCACTTGGGAAACAAACCGGATTCCAGGGCGAAGCCGACCGGCTTGCGCGCCTGCGCCATGCCCGACTTGGTGAAACCCGGATCGATAATGTCATCAAGGGAGGGCTTCATCAATACGTGGAGAGCTTCATCGAAGAGAACGCCGCGCTCGACCAGGCGATTTCAAAACAGTTCAGGTTCCAGTGAAATGCGTCTGACTATCGACCATAATACGCGTTATCGTTTCAGCGTCCCGCAAGCGCGCGTCGTACAGCTGTTGCGCGTTACACCGAGCGATTATGCCGCGCAGACCGTCATTGACTGGCGGATCGACGTCGATTGCGATGCTCGACTGCGCACTGGCCTCGACGGGTATGGCAACCCGACAACGATGCTGTATCTCGACGGGCCGCTTGACGCTCTGGAGCTTACCGTGCGTGGCGAAGTGCTGACCGAGGATCTAGCCGGCGTCGTCAAGGGCGCTCACGAACCGCTGCCGCCGCTCTATTTCACCCGTACGACGCCTTCGACGAAGGTCTGCAATGTCACGCGTGATTTTGCACGCGTCATGCGCGGAAGCGACGGGCTCGAGCGCATCCATGCGCTCAACACATCGGTCGGGGGTGCAATCAAAATTGGCGCCGGACGTGGCCCCGTGGGGCGGACGCCAGGTGAAATTCTTGACAGCGGTCATGGCACTACCCGCGATGCAGCCCACCTTTTGGTTGCGGCAGCCCGGGCGGGCGGCTGCCCAGCGCGCATTGTCTCGGGCCATAGTCTCCATGGTCCCAATCGCGGACACCGCCGCTCCGCCCATTATTGGGCTGAGCTTCACATCGACCGCCTAGGCTGGGTCGGCCTCGACCCGAGTTCGGGTTTCAGTCCCGATGAAAGCTATGTCCGGGTGGCCGTCGGACTCGACGCGTACGACTGCACACCCGTTTCAGGAACGCGTGTCGGGGGCGGCATCGAAGAGCTCGACGTCGATGTCCGCGTCGATGAAGCGGGAGGACAGCAACAATGACCTATTGCGTGGGCATACTCGTCGAAGCCGGGCTGGTTCTCCTCGCCGACACGCGCACCAATGCGGGGATCGACAATATTTCGATTTACAAAAAGCTGCATGCGCTGGCCCAGACCGACGGGCGCATGATCTTTGCGTGTACGGCTGGTAGTCTGTCCGTTACCCAGTCGATGCTGTCACTGCTTGAAGAAGGCATGCCGTGTCTTGACGATTCAGGTCTGGCGCGCACAGTCGCGACGGAACCGACGATGTTTCGGGTCGCGCAGCTGGTTGGCGAAGCCCTCGCGACAGCCAAGCG
>JAYVVA010000277.1:0-1949 GCA_043787435.1 Sphingomonadales bacterium
AATCGTTTCGGTCTTAACCGTCGCGCCCGCCTGTCCGGACCGTTGAGGCTTGACAGTGCAACCGTGCTGGCACCGCTCGAAGTTGCTTACGAAACTTACGGCGCTCTCGCGCCCGATGCCTCGAACGCGATCCTGGTCACGCACGCACTGACCGGCGATCAGCATGTCGCCTCGTCGCATCCGGTCACCGGCAAACCCGGTTGGTGGGCGCGGATGGTTGGTCCCGGCAAACCAATCGACACAGACCGATTTTTCGTCGTGTGCGCCAATGTCATCGGCAGCTGCATGGGGTCGTCGGGGCCTGGCAGTCCGGCCGATGATGGGCGCCCGTACGCGATGCGTTTTCCCGTGCTGACAATCCGCGATATGGTTCGCGCGCAGGCTCGGCTGCTCGACCATCTCGACATCGAACGGCTTCATGCTGTCGTTGGCGGGTCGATGGGCGGGATGCAGGCCCTCAGCTGGGCCGCGACGTTTCCCGAGCGCGTGAAGGCTGCACTGGTCATTGCGTCTACTGCGCGTCATTCGGCTCAAAACATTGCGTTTCATGAGGTCGGACGACAGGCAATCATGGCCGACCCCAACTGGCGCAGCGGCGAATATTATGGCGATGGTATCTCTCCGACAGCTGGTCTCGCCGTCGCCCGGATGGCGGCGCATATCACCTACCTGTCCGAAACCGGTCTGACTGAAAAGTTCGGGCGTCGGCTGCAGAATCGTGACGCCAAGACGTTCGGTTTTGATGCCGACTTCCAGGTCGAAAGCTATCTACGGCATCAGGGATTGAGCTTCAGTGACAGGTTCGACGCTAACGCCTACCTCTATATCACTCGAGCCATGGATTATTTCGACCTAGCCGAGGAACATGGAGGAATGCTTGCCAACGCATTTAAGGCGTCGAAAACGCGGTTCGCTCTGGTCAGTTTCGATACCGACTGGCTTTATCCCACGAGCGAATCGCGCAGCGTCGTTCATGCCCTGAATGCGGCCGGTGCGCCCGCCAGCTTCGTTGAGCTGTCAGCGCCCTTTGGTCATGACAGTTTTTTGTTGGACGTGCCCGCACTCGACCGGATCGTGGCGGGCTTTTTGTGCGCGGATTGCTGATGGCGTTGCGGCCAGACCTTGCCATTATCGCTGACAACGTTGGAGCGGGAAGTCGAGTACTCGACGTGGGTTGCGGTGACGGCGCGTTGATGGCCGTGCTTCGCGACCGTAAATCGGTCGATGCCCGTGGAATCGAGATCGACGGGCGGGACGTAGCTTCTGCCTTGGAACGCGGCCTGTCGGTGGTGCAGGGCGATGCCGATACCGATCTCGCCGGTTACCCTGACGCCAGTTTCAACTATGCGGTTCTTAGTCAGACGCTTCAGACAACGCGACGACCCGATCTTGTCATCGATCAGTTGTTGCGCATCGGCGACCGCGCGTTCGTGTCCTTTCCCAATTTTGCGCAGTGGCGGATCCGTCTGGGTTTGATGTTCGGCGGCCGGATGCCGATTACCAAACAACTCCCGGCGCGCTGGTATGACACGCCCAATATTCATCATGTGACCATCGACGATTTCCGCGGCTTTCTGGATGAACGCGGTGTCCGGATCGAACAGCAATGGTTTCTGCGCGACGACCGGGAAATTTCGAGAAGGGCCGCAAACATGTTCGCCGAGCATGCCGTGTTTTTGCTATCGCGTCAGTCCGCGTCGTAGCAGCACATTGGCTGCGCTGGCCACGGCGGCGGGGTCTGCGTCGTTGTCCATGACGCCGAAGCGCAATCCCAGAAATACGTTCATGCCCATGATCGCCCATGCCTCGACTTCGCCGACATCGGCGCGGAGCTCGCCACGATCAGCGCCCTCGCGCAGGCGTGCCCCGATACGAGTGGCAGCGTCTTGGTAATGGGCGCGGTAGCTTGCTGGATCGACAAACTCGGCCTCGTCGATGATGCGGTAAAG
>JAYVVA010000278.1:0-2446 GCA_043787435.1 Sphingomonadales bacterium
GTCACCCGTCGTGCGCATGAGCGCGGCAGCAGGATGGCTGTCGCCGAGCGCTGTCGCAATGCTGAACCAGCACCAAGCGCGGCTGAGGTTGAGGCCATCGAGATGGGCGATCTTGCCATCACTGCGGTCGGAGACCGAGGCGGGCGTGAACAGGGTTGTCGGGCGGCCATCAGCAACCTCGGGCAAGAATGCCGCAAACCAGTCGGCAAACGCGGCGCGATCGAGGACGCGGCTCATCAGCAGGGCTTCGGTCAGTGCCGGCGACAAGAACTCGTCGCTGCCCGGCTCCCACGCCTGACAACCCCGATCGTGGCCAAACCAACGGCGCGCGCAGTCGTCGATCAGCACAACGAGCGTCGGGTCGCGCGTCGTCGCCCAATCACGAGCGCAGGTTAGCGCAAAACTCGAATTTGGATGAGCGCCCACCCGAATCGGGTAATCCATCTTCGGCAGGAACGAATGGAAGCGAGAGGCAAACGCACGGGCGAGGGGCTCAAGCGCGATGCCCCAGTGCGCATCGACGTGCCGGCACGCCTCGTCATGCAGCGCCAGCAACCATCCCCAGCCATAAGGCCGCTCGAACCCCGCGCTGTGCAGTCGTTCGAGGTACGCGAGTTCGCCTGCCACCTTATCGGCAACCAGCATTTCGTCCGCACGGGCGCGGATCGCAGCAGCCTCGGGCATCGATGGAAACAGCCGCGCGAGGCGCAGCACTTGCCACCAGCCATGCACACAGCTGTGCCAGTCGAAACTGCCGTGGAATAGGGGATGCAGCACGCGTGGCGGCACAGCGTCTTCTGCGCCGTTCAGGACATGATCGAGCTTATAGGGGTATTCCTGACCGAGATGGCCAAGCGTCCCCCGAGCAAATTGTCCCGCGAGCGTAGCATTGAGCATGATCACCGGGCGAGCATCGCGTAGAGAAAGACGATATTGAACGCGAGCATGGGCAGTGCGGTTGGAATTTGCGCGCGGATAACGCCGTAGCGATCTTTGAGATCGAGCAAGGCGGCAGGTACCAGATTGAAGTTGGCGGCCATTGGCGTCATCAACGTCCCACAAAACCCGGCAAGCATGCCAAGCGATGCCACCAGTGCCGGGCTGCCGTGGTGGTCATTAACCAGTAGCGGAATGCCTACGGCGGCGGCCATCACGGGGAAAGCAGCAAAGGCGTTGCCCATCACCATCGTGAAAACTGCCATACCGACGCTGTAGGCAACGACCGCACCGAGCAGGCTGCCCGACGGAATGGCATTCCCCACAATCTGGCCAACCACCCCGCCTACGCCCGACAACGCGAACACCGCGCCCAGGCTCGCCAGCATCTGTGGGAGCACGGCGGCCCACCCAATATCATCCATCAGTCGGCCGCCTTCGCGCACAGGGGCAGTGAGCGAAGGTCGCAACCAGAGCATTGCGATCGCCATGGCCAGTAACACCCCCGAAGTGAGCGCGACCAAGGTCGCTTGCTTGGGATCGACCCAACCCGGGAACTCCTTGACCGCCAGCGTGCCCAGCAGCGCTGTCACCGGGATAACCAGCGCGGGTATGAGCAGGCCTGTTCCGCGTGGCATCTCCCGTGAGTCCGTGGCCGGCGCGCGGCGCATCAGGCCGAAACCGGCAATGGCAATCAACGCTAGAACCAGCACGCCGTTACCGACGTCGCCCAGTCGGTCGCCAGCTAAAAAGCTCAGCGCAATCAGCGCATAGAACGCAGCATTGCCCCAACGGCGGCGAACGTCGGCAATCGATAATCCGGCGAAGGCCAGGAACGTCAGCCCGGCAACGGTGTAGACAAAGCCGATTCCGATCACGCCGCGGCCCGCCGGTTCAATTGCCGGTCGAGAAGAATGAGCCTGAATCCGTGGACGATCAACGCTGTAAGGGCGGTTGGAATTGCCCAGACCGAAAGCTGGAGTGGTTCGACGGCGATGCGATATCCCTCGAGCACGCCTTTCATCAGCAGAATCGATCCGATTGCGATGAAAATATCCTCGCCGAAAAACAGCCCAATGTTGTCCGTTGCCGCCGACATCGCCTTGACGTGTTCTGATTGGCTTGTGCCGCCGGTCTGCGCTTCGGCGGCGGCCTCGGCCATCGGCGCAATCAGCGGACGGACGGTCTGGGGATGCCCTGCGACCGAGGTCAGCCCCGCGGCGGCCGTAAGCTGGCGAAACACCATGTAGGCGATGAGCAGCCGCCCGGTGGTTGCACCTTTCAAATTCGCAATCAGGGCACGGGCGCGAAGTTGAAGCCCGAAGCGCTCGAGCAGGCCGATGACCGGCAGCACAATGTAGATCGCAGTCACGAAGCGGTTGTCATTGTACGCCTTCCCAAACGCGGAAAGGATGCGGATCGGATCGAGCCCTGCTGCAACACCAGTGACCAGCGCCGAGACTGCAACGACGAGGAGCGGGTTGAAGCGGAGCATGAACCCCGCAACGAT
>JAYVVA010000279.1:0-9156 GCA_043787435.1 Sphingomonadales bacterium
AGGCCGCTCCCGATCGCCCAGACGGGCTCATAGGCAACAACCAACGCTGCCCTTGATCGCGGCAACGAGGCTGCCAACTGCGCTGCAACGACGGCAATCGCCCTCCCCGCCTGTCGTTGATCGAGTGTTTCGCCGACGCAAACGATCGCTGTCATCCCTGACGCAATCACAGCTTCAGCTTTGGCTTTTACCTCGGCATCGGTTTCGTGATTGTCACGACGACGCTCGCTGTGACCTACGATACAAAGCGTTGCCCCAACCTCCGCCAGCATTGACGCCGACACACAACCGGTGTGCGCGCCCGTGACGGCCGCGTGGCAATCCTGCGCGCCGATGGCCAAACTGTTGCGCGCAACCGCAGGAACGATCAGCGTGAATGGCGGGCAGACAACAACGTCGACGTCGCGCCCCGCTGCCGCCGCTGCGATCGCGTCGAGCTCGCCGAGTGCTGCGAGGCTACCATGCATTTTCCAGTTGCCGGCGATGAGTTTGCGGGGACTTGGCTTGCGAAGAGTCATGCCGTGCCTCTATGGGGTCGCGTTCACGCGCTCAAGGCTCAAATCATGCTCGGTTTTTTCCGCCGTTTCTCGAAATCCCCAATCGGTATCGGCATCTTTGCGCTGATCCTGCTCGCCTTTGTGATCACGCTCTATGAAGGGAAGAGTGGATTCGGCGGGAGCTCGCTCATGTCGGGAAGCTCGATCGTATCCGTTGGTGGCCAGACCGTTGACGAAGCTGAAATGACCCGACGCGCCCAGAACCAGCTCGATGGAGAGCGCCAGCGCAATCCCGCGATCAATATGAGCAAATTCCTGGCAGCCGGTGGGCTTGAAAAAACGATCGACCTAACGGCAACCGGTCGTGCGCTGCAGCTGTTCGCCGAACAACAGGGTATGGTAGCCAGCAAGAAGCTCATCGATGGGGCAATTGCCAGCATTCCCGCCTTCTACGGCCCGACTGGCAAGTTCGACCCGGCAACGTTTCAGCAAGTTCTTTCCCAGCGCAAATTGACCGAGGCAATGCTTCGCGGCGATTTCGCTCGTGAGGCGCTGACAAAGGCGCTCGCTATTCCCGTGGCGGGAGCCGCCCGCGTACCCGAAGGACTGGTTCAGCCATATGCGTCACTCCTTCTCGAAACGCGCGAGGGCCAGATTGCGGCCGTGCCGAGTGCAGCGTACCTGCCGTTGGCAGCACCGAGCGATGCCGAGCTTCACGCATTCTACAACGCCAACATCGCTCGCTACACGGTCCCCCAGCGACGCGTCATTCGCTTTGCGACGTTCAGCAAGAGCCGCGTCGCCAGCGGGGCGTCCGCCACCGATGCCGAGATTCAAAAGCTGTACGAAGCCGACGCCACGACCTACGCCGCGCGTGAAAAACGCAGTTTTACTCAGTTGATCGTGCCGACGCAGGCGCAGGCAAACGATTTGCTTTCAAAAGTTAAAGGCGGGATTTCGATTGCCGATGCGGCCAAGTTGGCCCAACGTGATGCGATTGCGGTGCCGACAACTGACGAAAACGCATTTGTGCAGCTCACCGGCCTCAAAGTGGCTGCCGCTGCTTTCGCTGCCCCCTTAGGCGGGTTTGCGACCGTCGAACGGTCGGGGCTTGGCTTTCACATTGTCAAAGTCGACACGGTGGCCACAGTCGCGGCCACGCCGCTGTCTGCGGTGCGGGCTAAGCTCGCCGCTGAAATCACAACGCAAAAGGAAACGCGCGCGATTGCCAATTTCGTCGGCGAAATCGAGGACGCAGTTGGCAACAAGGCAACGTTTGACGACGTCGTGAAAAAATACGGTCTGACGGCGACGACGACGCCACCGCTGACCGGTGATGGCCGCGCCGCTGATGTTGCAGGTTACGCGGCACCGCCAGAAATCATGACAGTTATCGCGGGCGCGTTTCAAGCCGAACCAAATGACGAGGCGTCGGTTGCGGCATTGCCCAAAGATGCAGGCTACGTCTTTTGGAAACTGGACCGCACGGTACCAGCTGCGCCCAAACCACTCGCTGCCGTCCGCGAGTTGGTGATCGCCGACGTCCGTATCGACAAGGGATCGAAGGCGGCCAAGGTTGCCGCTGATGCGATCGCAGCTGCGGTCAATGCCGGGACGCCGCTGGCACAAGCGCTGCGCAAGGCGGGCGTCGCGTTGCCTGCACCCAAGCCCGCCAAGGCCCGTCGTCTCGACCTTGCACAGGCGCAGGGAAAAGTTCCACCGCCGCTCGCTTTGATGTTCGCAATGGCGGAAAAGCGGGCGCGAGTCCTGCAAGTTGGTGATCAGCAGGGCTGGTACATCGTGTATCTCGACAAGATCGAGCATGGCGATGCCCGCACGGCGCCAGGACTCATTCAGGCCACCCAACAACAGCTGTCGGGCGCAATCGGAGACGAATATGTCCAGCAGTTTGCAGCGGCTGTGCGGGCCGGGGTCGGCGTCAAAAAGAACGACGCTGCGATCGCGCGGTTGAAGGCCAACCTTTCGGGCAGCGCCGCTCGATGAGCCGGCGTTGACGAGAGTGAGGCAAAACCGGTGAACGCCGAAGTCGTTGCGCGGGACGCGGCGGCAACGCAGCTGCTGGCGCTGGGCAAACCGGCGCTTGTATGGCGCGATATGGTTGCAGATACCGAAACGCCGGTGTCGGCAGCGCTCAAGCTGATCGAAGGGGGCCGCGGCGACTTCCTGCTGGAGTCTGTTGAAGGCGGTGCGGTCCGCGGGCGTTACAGCCTGATCGGTCTCGCCCCGGATTTGGTATTCCGCGCGGAGGGTACCTTGGCAGAGCTCAACACCCACTGGCTCACCGACCGCCATGCTTTCGAGGTTCTGAGCGAAACAACACTGGTCGCGTTGCGTTCGCTCGTCGCCTCGTGCCGCATCGACGTGCCCGAAGGCCTGCCGAGCGCGCTGGCCTGCCTCGTCGGTTATTTTGGGTATGAGACGATCGGCCTTGTCGAAAGCCTGGCTCGCCCGCCGGCGAACCCGCTCGGGCTGCCCGACATGATCTTCGTGCGACCCACAGTGGTTCTGGTGTTCGACCGGCTTGCCGACCAACTGTTCGTGGTCGCCCCCGTGTGGCCCGACGGCCAGGTGAGTGATGCCCTCGACCGGATTAAAGCGACAATGGCGCGGCTCGCACAGCCTTTGCCTGCCAGGTTTGCAACGTCTCCTCAAGCCGATTTACCGGCACCTAGATCCGTCCTCGCTCCCGACCGTTACGCCGAGATGGTGGAGCGTGCACGCGATTACATCGCTGCGGGCGACGTCTTTCAGGTCGTTCTCGCCCAGCGATTCACCCTACCCTTCACGCTGCCGCCGTTCGATCTCTACCGCGCTCTGCGGCGGATTAATCCATCACCGTTCCTTTATCACCTCGACCTGCCCGGGTTCGCCCTCACGGGCTCCAGTCCTGAAATCCTTGTGCGTGTTCGCGACAATGAGGTTACGATCAGGCCCATTGCCGGCACACGACCCCGCGGAAAAACCGCGACCGAGGACGCCGAATACCGGGACAGCCTGCTTGCTGACCCCAAGGAACGCGCCGAGCATCTCATGCTCCTCGACCTCGGTCGTAACGACGTCGGTCGCGTCGCGACAGCTGGCAGCGTGACCGTGACGGACAGTTACACGGTCGAATTTTATAGCCATGTCATGCATATCGTTTCGAACGTGGTTGGCGAGCTGAAACCCGAAAAGGACGCACTGGACGCCTTGTTTGCCGGGTTTCCGGCAGGCACCGTCAGCGGCGCGCCCAAGGTTCGGGCCTGTGAGATCATTGCCGAACTCGAACCCGAGACACGAGGCGCATACGCCGGTGGCGTCGGTTATTTCAGCCCTAACGGCAGTATGGACAGCTGCATCGTGCTGCGGACTGCCATTCTCAAGGACGGGGTCATGCATGTGCAGGCGGGTGCAGGTATCGTTGCGGATTCAAACGCGCAGTATGAACAGCGCGAATGCGAAGCGAAAGCCAGCGCTCTCATGGCAGCTGCTCGCGAAGCGGTGCGCGTCGCAAACGAGGCGGGATTTGGACAATAGCTTGACCGGTTGCTGGGGTTCGATAGCTAGGGGCTGATGCACCGATTAATCCTCGCTCTGGCGTCTTTGGCAGCCCTGACCGCCGCTCCCGTCGTTGCCCAACCCTGGCCGACGACAGACGGCGACTACGTCGTTAAGAACTTTACTTTCAAGTCCGGCGAAAAGCTGCCCGAGCTGCGCATCCACTACACAACGCTCGGCACACCCCATCGCAACGCGGTCGGCGAGATCGACAACGCCGTTATGGCGCTTCACGGCACGGGCGGTTCAGGCAAATCGCTTCTTGTACCGCAGTTCGCTGATGAGCTTTTTGGCCCTGATGCGCCGTTCGACCTCAAGAAAACCTATGTTATCCTGCCCGATGGTCTGGGTCACGGCCAATCCTCGAAGCCAAGCGACGGATTGCGCATGGCCTTCCCGAAATATGATTATGACGACATGGTCGCAGCCCAGCATCGCCTGCTTGTGGATGGGCTTGGCGTCAAAAAGTTGAAGGTCATCCTCGGAACATCAATGGGGTGCATGCACGCCTTTGTCTGGGGCGAAACCTATCCTGGATTTGCCGAGCGATTGGCACCCTTTGCCTGCCAATCGGTCGAAATTGCCGGCCGTAACAGGATCTGGCGGAAAATGACGATCGACGCGATCATGGCCGACCCGGCGTGGAATGGCGGTAATTACACCGTGCAGCCCCTGGCGGGTTTACGCACATCTACATATCTGGGTATTGTTGCGGGAGGAAACCCGCTCGCGATGCAGGCTCAATATCCGACACGCCTTGCCGCCGAAGCCGCGCTCGACAAGAGCTTCGCCGCCGGCATGCGGGGCCTCGATGCAAACGATCGCATTTATCAAATGGACGCCTCGCGAAATTACAACCCGACAGCGCTTCTCGAACGCATCAAGGTACCGGTCCTGTGGATCAATTCGGCCGACGACTTCATTAATCCTCCTGAGCTCGACATTGCCCAGCGCGAAGCCACGCGAATGCCGCGTGCGCGCTTCATTCTAATCCCCGCGACGACCCAGACCCGTGGACACGGCACGCACACGGCCGCGAAATTCTGGAAAGCTGATCTGGCAAAGCTGCTGGCGATCCCCGGCCCCGCGCGCTAGGCGCGAACCCATGATCCTTGTCATCGACAATTATGACAGCTTTACCTGGAATCTGGTCCATTATCTGATGGAGCTCGGGGCCGAGGTCGAAGTGGTACGCAACGATGCCATTGGCGTCGGCCAAGCGATGTCGAGCGGTGCAGAGGCATTTCTGATTTCGCCTGGACCCTGCACACCCAACGAGGCCGGGATATCCCTTGATCTGGTTTCAGCTTGCGCTCAGTCGGGCAGACCGCTGCTCGGCGTTTGTCTTGGTCATCAATCGATCGGGCAGCATTTCGGGGGACATGTCGTACGCGGGGGGCTCATGCACGGCAAAACAAGCCCAGTGACGCACGACGGGAGCGGGCTGTTCGCAGGATTGCCGTCACCCGTGACGGCGACACGCTACCATTCTCTGGTTGTCGAAGACATTCCTGCCGAGCTGGTCGTCAATGCGAGCAGCGATGACGGACATGTCATGGGCTTCCGCCATACGTCGCTTCCCATCCACGGGGTCCAGTTCCACCCCGAAAGCATCGCCACCGAACACGGCCACGCCATGCTTGCCAATTTCATGGTCCTGGCAGGGATGAAGGTGAAGGCCCGCGCGTGACATTGCCCGACGCGTCGGTACCGCTTGGGGCGCAACAAGCGCGCACCGCGTTCGATGCCATGCTCGACGGCGAGGCAGGTGACGAGGACATCCGCGACTTTTTGCTCGCGATGTCGCTACGAGACGAAACGGCTATCGAGATTGCAGTCGCGATCACGGCGATCCGCGCGCGGATGATCCCGGTCGAAGCGCCTGAGGGTGCCATTGACGTTTGTGGGACGGGCGGTGACATGAGCAACAGCGTCAATGTGTCGACTGCCGTTGCCCTTGTCGTCGCAGCGTGCGGCGTACCGGTCGCCAAGCACGGCAACCGTGCAGCGTCGAGCCAGGCCGGAGGCGCTGATACGTTGGAAGCGCTAGGTCTCAATCTCGACCACGCCTCGGCAACTGCGAAAGCAACATTAGCTGATCTGGGGATCGCCTTTCTGTTCGCGCAAACGCACCATCCGGCGCTGGGCCGCCTCGCGCACATCCGGCGGTCAATCCAGCGGCGGACAATCTTCAATCTCACCGGCCCCGCCTGCAATCCAGCGCGCGTCACCCGCCAATTAATCGGCGTTGCCCGGCCGGACTTCCTGCCCGTCTATGCCGAGGCGCTGACCATGCTGGGCACAGCCGACGCCATGCTCGTCGCAGGCCACGAACCGCTCGACGAGTTGTCGGTCGGGGGGCCAAGCACAGTATTGCGCCTTGGCGAAACGCCTGTGGAAATTACACCCGAGCACGTGGGTCTCACGAGGCACCCGCTTGTCGCACTTCGCGGGGGAGATGCCGCCTTTAATGCGGCCGCGCTGCGGCGGATGCTTCGGGGCGAAGCTGGCGCATACCGCGACGCTGTCTTGTTTAACGCGGCGGGTGCGCTGATAGTGTCGGGTCATGTGCGTGATTGGCAGGAGGGCGTCGAAGAAGCGGCAGAGGCGCTTGACCGGGGTCTTGCAAATACGCTTCTCGACTGCTGGATCGCTTACCGATGAACAAGCTCGATGAAATCTGTGCCACCACGCACGAGGAAATAAAGCGCCGCAAACTTGTGCGCTCGCTGGGCGATCTCGACCGGTCAGCGCAAGCCCAAACCGCAACCCGCGGCTTCCACGCGGCCTTGAAGACGAAAGCCCAAACCGGCTTCGCGCTCATAGCTGAGGTCAAGAAGGCCAGCCCATCAAAAGGGCTGATCCGCGAGGATTTCGATCCCGCTGCGCATGCGAGCGGCTATCAGGCCGGCGGCGCAGCATGCCTTTCGGTGTTGACCGATGCCCCCTATTTTCAGGGGCATGACAGCTTTCTCGTCGCTGCCCGCGCCGCATGTACGCTGCCGGTTTTGCGTAAGGATTTTATGCTCGATCCGTGGCAGGTGGCCGAAGCACGCAGTATCGGCGCGGATGCGATCCTCATCATTGTCTCGGCGCTGGACGACATCATGATGGCCGAACTCGAGGCTGCTGCGCTCGAACGCGGGATGGATGCGCTGGTTGAGGTTCACGATCTCCATGAGCTTGACCGCGCGATGCGGCTGAAATCGCGCTTGATTGGTGTCAACAACCGCGACCTGCGCGACTTCTCGGTCGATCTCGCCCGTACCTATGAACTCGTCGGACACGCGCCTGCCGACGTCACCTTTGTCGCTGAAAGCGGGCTGACCGGCCATGATGACCTTGTCACGATGAGCCTGCACAACGTGCGCACCTTTCTCGTCGGCGAAATGCTCATGCGGCAAGCTGACGTTGAAGCTGCCACCCGCCATTTGCTGACCGGCGCATGAAAGAGCTGACCCACCTCGACGACGCAGGCGCCGCGCGGATGGTCGATGTCTCGGCAAAAACCGCCACCGCGCGTGAGGCTCGTGCCGAAGGTCGGATTGAAATGTCTCCCACGGCGCTCGCCGCGATACGCGCCGGCACCACAAAAAAGGGCGATGTGCTGGCCGTCGCGCGCATTGCTGGTATCATGGCGGCAAAGAAAACCAGTGACTTAATCCCGCTGTGTCACCCCTTGGCTTTATCGTCGGTGACTGTTGATTTCACCTTCGACAACACTGCCATCGCGGCCACCGTCACGGCTCGAACGACTGGCCCCACTGGCGTCGAGATGGAAGCCTTGACGGCTGTGTCGGTCGCCCTGTTGACCCTCTATGATATGGCCAAAGCGGTGGACCGAGCCATGCGGATCGAAGGCGTCCGGCTACTGAGCAAGACAGGCGGTAAATCAGGCGCGTGGCGGGCATGATCAGTCCGGAGGAAGCTCAGGCGCGGATCCTCGCGCTCGGAGCACCGGTATCGGTCGAAGCTGTGCCTGTCCTTGCTGCAGCCAACCGCTGGGCCGCCAGCGACTTGACTGCCCTTCGAACCCAGCCCGCCCGCGACCTGTCAGCGATGGACGGTTATGCGATCCACTTCGCCGATCTGCCGGGACCATGGCGTGTGATCGGCGAGTCCGCGCCGGGGTCTCCCTTCATGGGCAGGATCGGCACGGGCGAGGCGGTACGAATCTTTACAGGGGCCGCCGTTCCGGTCGGAGCCGATACGGTGGTTATGCAGGAAAATATCGCGCGACAGGGAACCGACATCACGCTCACCGGCGATGCTCCCGCGTTCCAGAGCGCGCATGTGCGATGCGCCGGATCCGACTTTGGCCAAGGTACCCGGCTCATCTCAGCAGGTGATGCGCTCAGCCCCGCAGCCCTCGCGCTCGCGGTCATGGGCGGTTACGCCAGTCTTGATGTCCGCCGTCGCATTCGCGTCGCCATTGTTTCAACCGGAGACGAGCTGGTTCTTCCCGGCACCGACGCCGGCGCGGACTGGCTCCCCAATTCCAACGCGCCGATGTTGGCTGCAATGCTTGGCGTCCTTCCAGCAGAGATCATCGATCTAGGCATTGTTCCTGACGACCCTGATGCACTCGCAGTAGCATTTGGGCGCGCGCACGATTGCGATATCCTCGTGACGAGCGGCGGGGCTTCAGTTGGGGATCACGATCTTGTAAGGCCCGTGCTCCTCAGTCTGGGTGCAACGCTCGATTTCTGGAAAGTCGCGATGCGGCCTGGCAAGCCCGTGATGGCGGGAAAACTTGGACAGACGATCGTCCTCGGTCTTCCCGGTAACCCAGTCAGCGCATTTGTCACGGCAACCTTGTTCCTACTCCCGCTTGTCCGAGAGCTTTCGGGCGCGCGCGACGCGTTGCCGCATCGGATCGCCGCAATATGCAACACTCAGATGCCAGCCGTGGGACTACGATCCGACTTCATCCAGTCTCGCTGGAGTGGGAGCGCGCTATGCCCCTTGCCGTCGACCGACAGCGGCGTACTTTCCAATCTTGCGCGGGCCGATGCGCTCATCGTGCGCCCCGCGACGGCGTCAGCGCTTGCTGCTGGGGCGCAGGTCGAGGCCATTTTGCTGCAGTGATCCAAGGGTTGAC
>JAYVVA010000280.1:0-2851 GCA_043787435.1 Sphingomonadales bacterium
AGAAAAACGACCCTGCTTCATGCGCTCCTCCATTCACGAAGAGAATCACATCATCATCGCCGCGGCAAGGCCGACTTGATCAGAGTCTCCTTAAGCAGGCACCCGCTGAGGGCAGTCCTTTTCGTTCGGCCATGTCGCTTACTTGCCGTCCGCGTGTCCAGAATTGATTTAGTTTTGAGAGGAGGCACCAACAGGACCTCGATTTTCTTCTGATGTAGCTTATCGAGGTGCAGCTCGACTTACCACTCAACTCGTCAGCTGGTGATGCATTTTTTCGAGGCGTGTCAAACGCGGTCGAATTCCAAGGGGCGGCATGGATCAAATGCCCCCCAACCAGTCGCGCTCGGTTTGCTCATGTCGGTCGGAGCGACCTTCCGCGCGGTTCGGAGCCGGTCGCATAGGTAGGACGCGCGCTGGTCACAGGCGAACACAGGCGATACGTACATAGCGAAAAACGTCTTGATAGGGGGGTGAGTGAACGTGAATTCGATACGATGGTCACAGTGACTTCTCTCGCGATCGCTGAGCTTCCCGTGATCGCGCGCTCGGCTACCAACGACGTATAAAGTTGGGTCAGCTTGAGAGTCAGCGGCAAAGTCACTGAATAGATCGTTGTGTCGGGCGAATTGGTCAGCCGCTTCACCGACGACGCCCAGCGCCTCGGCCAGCTCGAAAAGTGCGCCCTTTTTGGCTTCACGCTGTTTAAAAATGTGACGATCTGGCTCAGTTATGTCCATGTCGTGACCTACGCCAAAACTGGCGCCAATGGCGTTGAAGACCAGTCTATGGAACAGGTTACCTGGGACATGGGAAAAATTTTTGGGGCCGCGCTCTTTTCGCGCTCGCGGTTCGCGCTGCGATTTTAACGCTGCGTCTCCAATATTGCCTGGCTGTGCCGCTTGGTAAGCACGGGATAAAAGATGTTGCCAGGGTCGAGCCTTTCGTGTCGCTCAACCGGACCAGTGCTGTGCGCGCCGGCTTCGATCAGGTCGGCAGCTTCGCCGGTCTTGGGATCAGATTGTCAAAGCACGCCGATCTCGAAGCTGGGTATTTCAATGAGTATGTCGGCCAGGCGACCGGCGATCCCAGCAACCATAGCTTATCGCTGTTGCTGGTCTACCGGATCATGATCATATGAGGAGCTTTATACCAACCATCACCAGGATCCCAGCCAGGATCGGACGCAGGAGGTGCTCCGGCGCGCGGCTGCCGATCAAGCTGCCGAGGATGACAGCCG
Organism: Sphingomonadales bacterium; assembly: GCA_043787435.1. Taxonomy (GTDB): domain Bacteria; phylum Pseudomonadota; class Alphaproteobacteria; order Sphingomonadales; family Sphingomonadaceae; genus Sphingomonas_O. The sequence continues at coordinate 1,238 of JAYVVA010000280.1, forward strand.
GAACCGAGCCGACCAGCAGGCTCGCGAGCAGGTTTAAATCGACGGTGCCGATCAGCCAGTGGCCGACGCCTGCAACAAGCGTCAGCGGCACTGCGTGTGCAATGTCCGATCCAACGATTCGTGCGACCGGCATACCAGGATAGAGAATAATCAACGCAGTCACGCCGATCGCGCCTGCGCCAACCGACGAAATCGATACCAGAATGCCGAGGATCAGCCCGAGGATTACGGTCGCCGTTCCCCGGTATCTCGTGTCCCGCGTATCCGAATTGCGGACCGCCCAGACGATAATCTTCGTCCGGAATAGGATCGCAACCGCGGTGCACAGCAGTGTCGCGCCGACTATTAGCGTAATTGCATGTTGGGTCGTCGCCCCCGGCTTGCCCAGTGCATTCAGGGCAAACAGCGTGGCCATTGCGCCTGGCAAGCTGCCAGACGCGAGACGCCGCACGATCTGCCAGTCAACCGTTCCGCGTAAACCATGGACGCCGCTCCCTACTGTCTTGGTCAGCGAGGCGAACAACAGATCCGTACCCACGGCGGTCGCCGGGGCAAAGCCGAACACGAGCACGAGGAGGGGCGTCATCAACGATCCGCCGCCGACACCGGTCATCCCGACCAGCAGCCCGACGAGCGCGCCTGCAATGGCGTGAAATGGGTCAATATGCAGCAGCGTCGGTTCCCCCGGAAGAGGCGTTGATTAGCACACCAGTGGGGTAGGGGAAGGAAGCGAATGTTGGGGCATGCCACCCTCCGCTTTCCGAGCCGGCTTCATGCGCGGATGGAGACTGATGACAAGTGGATCGACCCCAAACATGACGGCCCCCCGAATCTCTTCGGAGGGCCGCTACTGTCAGCACGGTGCCAGTGGTTTAGCTGTTCAGATATTCACCCGCATCAGCATCGGTCCCATGACCTGAAGTCACGACCGCGCCGAGCGCATCGTCACCCGTATCGCCCTCGACGGGCTGGGCGAGCTCGGCGGCACGCTCCTCAGCTGCGCTGCTCGGGGCGATGAGGCTAGCTTGCCATGCCCTTTGCTGGGCACGGAGCGCAGCATCCTTGCTGTTCGCGGTGACCCGCAGGCGGTTCATGCCGGCCCCCGTTCCTGCCGGGATCAGGCGCCCGACAATCACGTTCTCCTTCAGCCCTGTCAGCGTATCTTTCTTGCCCTCGACGGCCGCCTGCGTGAGCACGCGGGTGGTTTCCTGGAACGAAGCTGCCGAAATGAAGCTGCGAGTCTGCAACGACGCCTTGGTAATGCCGAGAAGAATGGGCTTGCCTTCGGCGAACGTCTGGCCTTTCGGCAACTTCGCGTTGATTTCGTCCATCTCAATCCGGTCAACCTGCTCGCCGGCAAGCAGCGTGGTGTCGCCGCCGTTTGTGATTTCGACCTTTTGTAGCATCTGGCGAACGATCGTTTCAATGTGCTTGTCGTTGATCTTCACACCTTGAAGTCGATAAACTTCCTGGATTTCGGCGACGAGATATTCGGCGAGCGGTTCAATGCCGAGAACTTCGAGAATATCGTGCGGATCGGGGGATCCGCCGATAAGGTTGTCACCGCGCTTGACATAGTCGCCTTCCTGAACGTCGATCACCTTCGACTTGGGG
>JAYVVA010000281.1:0-4391 GCA_043787435.1 Sphingomonadales bacterium
ATTAAAAACTTAGACTGTTTGGTGGGCGACGCAGTCCCGAGCAAACCCGTCTCGGGGCAGATTTCCCTGTTGTCAGCGAATCTACCGGGAACTTTTTGAATTCTGAGTTTATTTGAGCGCTTTACACGAAAAAATGATGATGTTTTTACAGTGGGACATGGTGAAATTCCCTATGAATCGTATCAGGAAATTAATTCGCGATAACACAGAGCAAACAGACGATAGCAGGGAGGGATTGCCCGCGAGCAGGGAAATCAGGTCGTCACCTGGTTGACGCGGCAGTAGGACGGCTATGACTGTGGATCGGCGTCGTAGGTGGTACTCCATCCAGATTATAACCAAGCGTGTGGTTTTATATGGCTTTCTTGGCATCGGGAGGGGTCCCGCACGCGGCGATCAGAATTTCCGCGAGACGAGAATAATGAGCAAATAGGTCATGTTACCGTAAATCGACGGGGTCCCACATTCGACGCCGATCCACAATCCGAGCCTTCCATGCGCAGGTGCTGGGCGATGGACCGGTGATGCTGCCAATGCTCCAGGCCAAGGTGAAGGCGTGGGTGGCGGCAACGAAATAATCGATACGCCTAGTGGCGTGCGCGTGCTTTCGCCGAAGGTCTCAGCGCCGCACAGCACGACGCCCTCGGCCAGACTCGGCTACATCACGGCCACCCCGACCTGAGGGGTTCAAGCTTCGCTTAACCAAACGGAGCGCGGCAACGTTGATCGGTCCCGACCGCAAAAACTAAATGCGAATTTTTGGTAACTTCGCTGCCGGACAGACGTTCATCGTTGAATACTCATGCACGGCGGACCACCTGACTATCGGCATCAGATTGTCCAGCAAAGGGGCCAACTAACACCTCTGTGCATTCAAATCGCAATCGGGAGGAGAGAATCATGCTCGACATCAAGGACGACAAGACCAACACGCAAACCTTCGAAATGGACGGTAAATGCCCGTTCGGTGGCGATCGCATTGGTGGCACCCTGGGCACGCCGCCGCAGCTGTCGGACTGGTATCCCGATCGACTCAAAGTCGAGCAGCTCCATAACAATGGCCCGCGGGCCAATCCTCTCGGTGCCGATTTCGACTATGCCGCCGCCTTTGATCGGATCGATTTTCCAACATTAAAGCGGGACATCAAGTCCTTCCTGACGTCTTCGGTCGCGTGGTGGCCGTCCGATTATGGCAATTACGGTCCGCAGATGATCCGCATGGCGTGGCATGCCGCCGGCACCTACCGGATCGCTGACGGGCGCGGCGGGGCAGGCGAGGCGCTGCAGCGGTTCGCCCCGATCAGCAGTTGGTGGGACAACGGCAACACGGACAAGTCGCGCCGCCTGCTGTGGCCACTCAAGCAGAAATACGGCAGCGCGCTCTCGTGGGGCGACCTGATGGTCCTGACGGGTAATTGCGCGCTCGAGATTATGGGGTTCCCGACCTACGGCTTCGGCGGCGGACGGCGGGACGCATGGGAGGCCGACACCAGTACCTATTGGGGTCCCGAGGTGTGGGATCCGAAGAATGTCTCGTCGTTCGATAGCATGGTTACGCGCGACAAGCGCTGGCGCGGCCAGAACGGTGATGCGGACTACGACCTCGAGAACCCGCTGGGCGCGACCCATCAGGCGCTGATCTACGTCAATCCGGAAGGGCCATACGCCAACGGCGACCCGATGGGGTCGGCGCGCGATATCCGCATCTCGTTCAGCCGCATGGCGATGAACGACGAGGAGACTGTTGCGCTGATCGCCGGCGGTCACGCTTTCGGCAAAAGCCACGGCATGGTCCCGGCCAAGGACATTGGGGCTCCGCCCGAGATCGCGCCGATCGAAGCGATGGGCTTAGGCTGGCACAACCCGCTTGGTAGCGGCTACGGCGAGTTCACGATGACCAACGGTATCGAGGGTAGTTGGACCCCCGATCCGACGAAATGGGATAATAGTTATCTTGAAAACCTGTTCAAATTCGAATGGGTCCAGACCAAGAGCCCCGCCGGCGCGCTGCAATGGACCCCGGCGGATACGGAGGCTCCCCGGACGCCCGACGCGCACATCGCAAGCAAGACCGACGCATTGATGATGATGACGACTGACATCGCCCTAAAAGTCGACCCGGCATATCGCGCGGTCTGCGAGAAATTCTTGCATGACTTCGACGCCTTTACCCAGGCGTTTTCCAAGGCGTGGTACAAGCTTACCCACCGCGACATGGGCCCGCGCGAGCGCTACCTAGGCCCGGAGAAGCGCAACGAGAACGGCCTTTTGTGGCAGGATCCCATTCCCCCACTCGATCACGAGCCGATAGGGGTGGCGCAGATCGACGCGCTGAAGCGGTCGGTCATGGCCACCGGCGTGTCGGTTTCCGACCTCGTCTTCACTGCCTTCTCGGCCGCTGCCACCTACCGCAACAGCGACAAGCGTGGCGGCGCGAACGGTGGGCGCCTCGCGCTGGCACCGCAGAAGGACTGGGCGGTCAACCGGCGCACGATCCCTGTCATCGCGGCCCTCCAGGGCGTCCTGGCCGACTTCAACGGCAAGTCGGGCGGCATGGAGGTGTCGCTGGCTGACCTTATTGTTCTGGGCGGTTGTGCGGCGATCGAGAAGGCCGCCGCCGATGCGGGGATTGAAATTCTCGTGCCGTTCACGCCGGGCCGGCGTGACACGACCCAGGACCTCACCGACATTGAGATGTTCACCTGGCTCAAACCGGTGGTCGACGGCTTCCGTAACTATATTGACGATGAATTTGGGACAATGACGCACGACGTTGCGCCCGAGGAGATGTTTCTCGACAAGGCGCAACTGCTGGCGCTGACCGCTCCCGAGTGGGTAGCGCTGACCGGCGGCTTACGGGTGCTGGGCGCGAACTACGACGGCTCGGCGCATGGCGTTTTCACTGACCGGATTGGCGTCCTGACCAACGACTTCTTCACCGTGCTGACCAGCACGGACTATGAATGGAAGAAGAGCGATGACCGGGGCATGGCCTTCTCGCTGAACGACCGTGCCACCGACACGCCTCGGTTCACGGCAACGCGCAACGATCTCATCTTCGGTTCTAACAGCCAGTTGCGGGCCGTGGCCGAGGTCTATGCCGGCAGCGACGGTCACGCCCGACTGGTCAAGCACTTCGTCCAAGTCTGGGACAAGGTGATGATGCTCGATCGCTACGACATGCACGGGTAACCGCGCCTGCGGGGAGCGCGCGGCGTCGCGCTCCCCGCTCAGCTCTCAGTTTCGACTTGCATAAGCGTATGGGACTTTATCGAACCGAGAAGGTCTGTTCCCGAGCCGTGACTTGCAAAGGCTGGCGTCGCGCTATGTCAAGATTTCTCGCCACTAGCGCCGGCAGCCCAAACCTGCCCGAAAACGGGATCAAATCGAATTAACGGATGTCCGCCTCTGGGACGCGCAAGTTGTCCCGCGAGCGACCGGGATTCGGGCTTTTCGGCAAATTTAGAACACGGGTGAATGACCGCTGATTGCTGTAACGTTCGCGAAATCTGCCAGATCGTGACAGGCCCCTGTTTCGCCATATTGTTAAGCTCATCGCCAGCTCCCGTATATAACTGAAATTGGCGACATAAGATCAATTCGTTGCCGCAATCTCCCGAAGTGCTTGTTCGAACAATTCAGGCGGCTGACCGCCCGATATCAGATATTTGCCGTCGATCACGATGGCCGGAACCGCCTGAATTCCGCGTGACTGCCACAGTTGCTCGGCTGTCCGAACCTCCGTGTCGAACCGGTCGGATGCAAGGATTGTCTCGGCCTCGGCGCGATCAAGCCCGATCGATGCTGCGACATCCGACAGCACTTTGTGATCTGACGGGTCACGCCGGTCAGTAAAATACGCCGTGAACAAGGCTTCCTTGAGCGCAGCCTGGCACCTCTGTTGCTCGGCCCAATGGAGCAATCGATGCGCGTCGAAGGTGTTGTAGATACGGCTCTGGGCATCGCCGTTTATGGTAAAGCCCAGTTCAGCGGCACGGTCGCGAATCATTGCTCGACTGGTCGCCGACTGTTCCGGCGACGAGCCATATTTCTGGGCAACGTGTTCGACAATGTTCTGACCCTCGGGAGGCATGTGCGGGTTTAGTTCGAAGGGCTGGAACGTGATGTCAGCGCCGACGACGTCGCGTGCCCGATCAAGGGCCATTTCAAGCGCTCTGAGCCCGATTATGCACCATGGACACGAGACATCGGATACGAAATCGATCTTTACCATTCGGGTCATCGTTTTGCCTTTGGGTTGAATATGCGCGGACATCGCGGTCAGATAACGCGTTGCTCGGCAACTATCCGCCTAGAATTTGGCCCGGATTCACTGGATCGCGTGCCGACGTCATCGAGCGATCCTTTACGCAGAGACGTGCTGGCGATAA
>JAYVVA010000282.1:0-2763 GCA_043787435.1 Sphingomonadales bacterium
GCCACTCTAAAACCCGCATCCTCAAGACCGGCGATCACTTCGACCTGGATCAACAGCTCATCCTCGACATAAATCAGGAGCGGTGCTGGCAGGTCAGCCATAAATTTATTCCTTCTCTCAGGCATTACGCGCCGACTCCTCAACGCGCCGAAGACGCAAAAAGGTCAACGCCCAAAGCCGTAGCGAGCGAGAAATTCGCAGCGCAGGAAGCAGACGCCCGGAAGCGACGCGGAAAGGGGAGCTAAACGACGGTGCGCGGCAGAACCCATGTGCATGATTGATACACGGGCGGAAAGAGCGCCCCGACTTTAATATGAGTGGCCAGTGGGTCCAAACATAAGCCACACATATCCGAGTGCTGCGCGACGGCCCGGACGATGAGCCCTACTGCTTATGCGACCGTCCAGCCCATGTGGATCCGCTGACGACCCGAGCAAGACGCAATGGGGCGAACCCGAGACAGACCTGATAGTTTCCTACGAGGCTGTGAAAGTGGCAAGCAACCCCTGGTTCATCTGACGTTCGCGAGGCGGCTTTTTGCCTTCATCTATGTCGTTTGTCGTCCATTTGGGACATCTGCAAACATATTGTCCGATGAGCTGGCCTACAGTGCTCGTCTGACCAACGATGAGCACCCAATTAAGGTCTTCAAGGATTGATCCCGAAGCTCTGCTAGAAGTGATCGATGTCCGGAGCAACGGTGCGGGCTGTGCTTTCCTCGATCGCGGCCTTGCCCGCGCGGTGTGGACGATTTCCGACATGAACAGCGAACTGGACTGCTCAGGCGACGAGGCGAGCGCGGCCTCGTAGTCAGCCCGCGCCAGATCCAGTTGGCCGGCCCTGAAATGCGCGATGGCACGACTGTCGAGGTACGCAGCAGGATCGGAGGCGGCTCAATTGCGGGATTGCAGCCGGACAAAACGGAATCGACGCGCGTGTTCCGCAACCCTTGATACCGGCAGCGGGCATTGAGCAGTTCGGCCGAGCTGCCCCACTTTTCAAGCGCGCCGTCCAGGCTGCACTCGAGCGGGGACTGACGTGCTGCTCGGTGATCTGCGTTCTTACCACGTCGAACCGGACCCCCCAGTTGACGGTTAGGTGGGATGTCGCGCGCCATTCATCCTGCACAAACGCGCCGGCACGTCGGGTCTGCGTCCTGCTTGTGTCGTTGAAGATGCGCGGCACGGCCAGCGTAATCGACAGGCAACACGCGGGTTTGTGCACTGGCTCGCGCAAGGGTCCACGACGCTGTTCCGCCCGCCCGCACCGTATGCCCTTGTGCGAGCTCATGAGAGAAGTCGACCTGCAACGCATACGCCTCGTTGCGCTCGTCAATGTCCTGTCCGAGACCCTTGAATGCGAGGTCTGCGTCGCTGTTTGCACGAGTGGCAAGCCGAGATTGGCGATAGAATGCCGCCGCTTGGACGCTTGGCTTGTCATTGACGTGCAGGATGCTGGCAAAAGCACAGCGGGTCGTTTCTTGCCGGGTGCCGTCCAACCGTCCGCTTAAAAAAAAGGCGACGTCGTTCACGATCAGCGGACCTCGGTTGCTTGCGCGCGCATTGACCGAGGTTGCGGCATCGAGAACGCGGAAATTAGGGACCTCAAACTGGTCATCCCAAAACGCCGAGGACCAAAGAGGCTCGCGTTTCAGGATCAAATCCTGACCGCGAAAGCCAAAGCCATCGACTTGCTCGGTGCGATCGTGGAGCGGCCGTCCCGTCGATCGAGGTGAGGCCGACATTGTTGCGTTGATAGCTTTCCGACGCAAAGAGATTGGTTGGCACAAAAGACGTACCGTATTCGAGCGACGGCTCGACCTTGCCGCGCCCGCCGCCATATCGTCCCGCCTATCCCCCGATCAGATAAGCGCCACTCTTCGTGGTTACGTTGACCACACCGTCCGCCTGACACCCGTACTGTGCAGGCAGGGTCCCCGTCGTGAGCGTGATCTTTTGCGCGATACGAGCATTCAAAGATTCGCCAAGTCTCGCTGAGACCCTCGGGATGGTGGCGTTGTTTATGCGGTATTGCAGGGCGCCTTGCGACTGTCGAACGTGGAGCTGACCGGACCCGTCTTGCAGTGCGCCGGGTACTTGCAACAGGATTTCGTTAATCTTGGTCGTCTCACTGCCGGGACGACCTTCGACGATCGCGTTCGAGGGTGTGTAGGTCGACTCGCCGAGGTTGGGCTCGATGTTTTCACCGGCCGCGTCGAGGCGGCGGGCGGTCACGATCAAGTCGGTGACCGGTGTGGCGGGCCCATCGTCGCCGTCGTTATCGATGATCTGCGTGGCCGCGATTGCCGCGAACGGCAGGAATAAGACTATAATTCCAGATAGCAGCATCCGCGCCAGCATTCGGAATTTGGGCAGAGTGATTTTCAAGGATGGAGTTCCGACGCCGCGAAGGGTGTTTCGCCGTTTAAATAAGGAAGGCGGCCTTGCATTACTCTAGCTTACTCTGTCATCGGCACGAGCCCCACTGACTAGCCGTTCTTATTCACGGGAGTGCTGATTTTGGGTTAGCGGATGTGATGTAAGTTTCTGATTTAGCTTATGGAAAAGTTATCGAGACAATCCCTTGAGCCGGACAGAAAAGGCCACACCCGCCATGGTCAGCAATAGCCAGTTGCCGTTTTCATTTCCATCGATTTGTCGCCGAAAAAGTGAGCGCTGCTTTTGATGGCGGACGTCTCACTTCGGATGGCGGTGTGCTTTTGTTGTCGGCGGCTGAGAAGCGGCTCGGTATCGGTGTGCGCCT